>NZ_JBHXEM010000106.1:0-31654 GCF_042724755.1 Kitasatospora sp. NPDC127067
CCGCCGCGGCGACGGCCGGCCGGTGGCCGGGGAGCGGCCGGACGGGCGGCGCGGCGCAGTCGGGCGCGGGCGGCGGCGCTCCCCGCGGAGCCTGCCCGCCGCTCTCCCCCGGCGCCGTTCCCGGTAGTCGACACCGACGGGGCCTCCGGCTCTGGTCGGGATCGGCGTCGCCGGCTGGGGACGGCTCACCGATGGTGACGAATAGTGCCGAAAAGTGACATACCCAGCAGCCTCCAGGCTATCCCGGCCCCTGGGTCGTCTTGTCCGATTGACCTACCCGGCGGACGGCGCGTCGCCCCCGGTCGGGACGCCGCCCGCCCCCGCCGTCCCGCCCTCCGTGAGCAGCCGGGCGACGTGCGGCAGCACGTCACGGTCGTGGTCGATCCAGTCCACGGCGTCCAGCTCGTCCGGGCCCAGCCAGCGCAGCGCGTCGTGGTCCTCCAGCGCGCGCGGCTCGCCCGCCAACAATTCGGCGGCCCAGAAGCGCAGCTCCAGGCCGGGGCGCACGGCCCACGCGCCCGGCAGCCGGGTCAGCGCGCGCGCCCGGACGCCGAGCTCCTCCAGCAGCTCGCGCTCCAGCGCCTGCGCCTCCGTCTCCCCGGGCTCGGTCTTCCCGCCGGGGAACTCCCACCGGCCGGCCACCGCCTCCGGCGCGCTGCGCCGGGCGGCGAGCACCCGGCCGCCGCGGACCAGCGCGCCGCCGACCACGATCCGGGGAGCGGCCGGAGCGGCCGGGGTCGCGCGGGGGTCGGGGGTCTCGGGGGTGTCCGTCGTGGCGTCCATGGGGCCGACCCTACGGGTTCAGGCGTTGCGGACCGTCCCGTCCGCCGCTTCCGGCCGGCCCTCCCCGTCCGCCTCGACCCAGTACATCTGCTTGTGGCCGCGGGCCTCGAACCCGGCGGCCAGCCGTCGGGCCTCGGCCCGGTCGAGGTCCTTGGCGACCAGGAAGCGGTTGCCGTTGTCGTCCTGCCGCATGACCCGGTAGGTGCCCATGGCGGGAGGGTACCCGGGGCCTCCCGCCGGGCGTCCCGCCGGGCGTCCTGCCCCGGGCCGGACCCGTTTCCACTCGCGTGGGGCGGGCCGGTCCCCGGCTCGCGTGGGGGTCGGGCCGGGGACGCGCCCACGACGGTACGGCCGGTGGGTTACCGGCAGGTACGGGCCCGGTCAACGGCCGGTAACCAGGGGCGCGAGCGCCTCAGACCCGCAGGTCGGGCGCCTGCTCACCGGTGGACAGGCCCAGCCCGCGGCGGATGTCCAGGATCGTCGGCGCCGTCCTGGCCTCCGTCGCCCTGGCCCGGCGGAGGTCGCCCGCCAGGTCGCTGCCGGAGGCCGCGGCGTCCCAGGCGGCGGCCGCCTGCGACTTGGCCTCGACCAGCTTGGCGATCTTCGGCCGGACGTCGGCCGGCCAGGGCACCGACGGCCCGCCCAGCACCGCCGCCTGGGTCCGCGAGGCCACGGCCATCCGGCGGGCCCACGCCCGGTGGTCGGCCTCGGCCTCGGCCACGTCCGCGTCCGGCGGGTCCAGGTAGACGTCGTTGAAGCTCCGGGCGGCCTCCAGGTAGGCCAGCTGGGGCGCGGTCAGACGGCTCCGGTCGGTGCGGACCGTTCCCCGGTGCCGGTCCTCGCGGTCCTCGTAGGCGCAGGTGACGTACCGTGAGCCGGACGCCCAGTTCCTCGCGGTCGGGTAGAGGTAGACGTCGTCCATGCCGTCCGGGACGGTCCACTGGTCGAGTGCGTAGCCGTTCAGCACCGCGCGGCACAGCCGACCGGCCGACTCGCGGGCCGCGCTCTCGCCCGGGTAGAGGCCGTTGCCGCTCGGGAGTTCGGCGGTGCCCGCCACCTCGCCGTGGTGCGGCTCGGCGCAGGCCACCCGGTGCACCCAGTACACCGTCTCGTCGCCGGCCCCCTGCGTCGTCGAACCGCCCTGGGGGGAGTCGTAGCAGTCGCCGGCCTTGAGCTCGGACCAGTGCACCGAGCCGGCCGGCGCCTTCGGGGCCTGGCCGAAGCGGCCGGCCCGCGCCGAGCTGAAGTCGGCCGCGCCGAGCGCGAGGGCCAGCAGGACCGTGCCGATCGTGCCGAGCACCAGGCCGGTCACCGCCATGCCGGAGCCGCGCTCCTTGCGGCGGTTGATCTGCACCAGCGCGAGGATGCCGAACACCAGGGCCAGCGGGGACACCAGGAGCAGGCCGGTGACCAGGGAGCCGACCGCGAAGCCGTTGGTGGGGGCGGGCCCGGGACCGGGGCCGGGGAGGAACCCGGGCCCGGGGACGGCCTGACCCGGGCCGGGGGCCTGGGCGTACGGGTGGCCGGGTGGGAAGCCCGACCCGGCGGGGGGAGTGACGGAGGCCCAGCCACCGGCGGGCAGCGGGTACGGCGGCTGGGGCGGGGCCGCCGACGGCGGGACGGGCTGCGGGGCCGGGGCGACGGCCGGACCCGCGGGCGGGCCGGCGGAGAGGTCGGGCGCGGCCCAGGGGTCGACGGCGGCGGGCGGGGCCCAGGGGTCGACGGCGGCGGGCGGGGCGGGCTCCGACCCGGCCTGGTCCTGCTCGGCCGCGGCGGCCCCGGCCTGCTCCTGCTCGGGCTCGACCGGGCTCGCGGACCCCGCGGTGTCCTTGCGGAAGTCCACCCGGGGATCCTGGCCGGCCGTCGGCGCCTGCGCCGGGTCCGGGTCCTTGCCTGCCCCCGTACCGGTGTCCGCGCCCGCCCCCGGACGGGTGTCCGTGTCCGCGTCGGCCCCCGTGGCCGCGGGCGACTCCGGCCCCGGAACGGGCGGCTCGGACTCAGGCTTGGACACGTGGACTCCCCCAACCCACCGGAACGGGCATCGGCTCGGCACTCGGCACCATGGCTCGGACCCGAACGGGCCCGATCTGAACGGTCGCGCGACTTTACCCGATCTTTCCGAACGCCTGCCCGCCCTGCCCGGACCGCCCGGCCCGCCCCTCGTCGGTTCGGCCGCGTCGGCTCAGCGGCGGGCCAGGATCTCGCCGTGCAGCATCGAGAACCAGCCGTCCCCGGCGGCACTCCACTCCCGCCAGCCGTCCGCGATCCGGCCCAGCTCGCCCTGGTCCGCGAAGCCCCGCTCGACCGCCGTCCGGCCCAGCGCGGTGCCCGTCACCCGGTCCGCCCACAGCCCGCCCCACCAGGCGCGCTGCTCGGGCGTCGCGTACGTCCAGGTGCCGGCGCTCGCGGTGACCTCGGTGAAGCCGGCCGCGCGGGCCCAGGACAGCAGCCGCCGGCCGGCGTCCGGCTCGCCGCCGTTGGCGCGGGCGGTCCGCCGGTACAGCTCCAGCCACCGGTCCAGCGCGGGCACCTCCGGGAACCAGGTCATCGAGGCGTAGTCGACGTCGCGGACCGCGACCACGCCGCCCGGTGCCGTCACGCGCCGCAGCTCGCGCAGCGCGGCCACCGGGTCGGCCACGTGCTGCAGCACCTGGTGGGCGTGCACCACGTCGAACTCGCCGTCCGGGTACGGCAGTCGGTGCACGTCGGCGCAGGCGAGGGCGACGTTGGACAGGCCCCGGCCGGCGATGTGCCCGGCGGCCTGCTCCAGCACCTCGGCGGAGGCGTCCACCGCGACCACCCGCCCCCGCGGGCCGACCAGTTCGGCCAGGTCCGCAGTGATCGTGCCGGGCCCGCAGCCGACGTCCAGCAGGGCCTGCCCGGGCCGCAGTTCGGGCAGCAGGTAGCCGGCCGAGTCGGCGGCGGCGCGGGAGCGGTGCGAGCGCAGCACGGCCTCCTGGTGGCCGTGGGTGTAGACGGCGGCGGGCTGCGGTCCGGTCATGAGATCCCCCTCGATGCGGTCGGCCGCGGGGCTCCGCGGCGCCCCCGACGCTATCCGCCGTTCCGCATGTCGAGAAGATCTGTCTCGAATGCCGGTCGCGGCGAGCCCGGGCCGTACCCCGCCGCCGTACCGTGGAGGCGCCCCCGACAGAACGGTCCCCGCCCATGCCCGGCCCGCGCCCCTACGTCCTGCTGAGCGCCGCCGTCTCGCTCGACGGCCACCTCGACGACGCCTCCCCCGACCGGCTGCTGCTCTCCAACGCCGCCGACTTCGACCGGGTCGACGAGGAGCGCGCCGCCGCCGACGCGATCCTGGTCGGCGGCAACACCCTGCGCGCCGACAACCCCCGGCTGCTGGTCAACGACCCCGCCCGCCGGGCCGCCCGGCTGGCGGCCGGCCGGCCCGAGTACCCGCTGAAGGTGACGCTCAGCGCGGGCGGCGCGCTCGACGCCGGGCTGCGGTTCTGGCACACCGGCGGCGCCCGCCTCGCGTACACCACGGACGCCGGGGCGGCGGTGCTGCGCCCCCGGCTGGACGGGCTGGCCGAGGTGGTCGCGCTGGGCGACGCGGTGGACCTCGGCGCGGTGCTGGACGACCTGGGCGCCCGCGGGGTTCGCCGGCTGATGGTCGAGGGCGGCGGGGGCGTGCACACCCAGTTCCTGGCCCAGGGGCTGGCGGACGAACTCCAGCTGGCCGTCGCCCCGCTGCTGGTCGGCCAGGCCGAGGCGCCCCGGTTCGTCCGCCCCTCCGCGTTCCCGGGCGGGCCGGCCCGGCGGATGCGGCTTCTGGAGGCACGTACCGTGGGCGACGTCGTCCTGCTCAGGTACGCCCCGAAGGAGCCCGCGCCGTGACCCCGTCCGCGTCCACCGACCTCGACCACCTGCGCCGGGCCGTCGAGCTCTCCCGCCGCTGCCCGCCGTCCGGGACGGCCTTCTCGGTCGGCGCGGTGATCGTCGGCGCCGACGGCACGGTGCTGGCGGAGGGCTACAGCCGGGAGACCGACCCGCACGACCACGCGGAGGAGGCGGCGCTGGCCAAGCTTCCGGCGGGCGACCCCCGGCTGCGCGGGGCGACCGTCTACAGCTCGTTGGAGCCCTGCGGGCAGCGCGCCTCGCGGCCGATGCCGTGCGCCCGACTGCTCGTCGCGGCGGGCGTACCGCGAGTGGTGGTCGCCTGGCGCGAGCCGGACCTGTTCGTCACCGACTGCCAGGGCACCGCGCTGCTGACGGCGGCCGGCATCGAGGTGGTGGAGCTGCCGGAGCTGGCCGCCGAGGCCCGCGCGGTCAACGCCCACCTGCTCGGGTGATCTTTTGTATCATTAAGAAACAAAGAGCTCGCATTCTCCGGCTCTGCTGTCGTCGCACCCCCGAGGAGCCGCCCCATGCCCGCTACCCCCGTCCGGCTGACCGCCCGCGCCGTCCTCCTGGACATGGACGGCACCCTGGTCAACTCCGACGCCGTGGTCGAGCGCTGCTGGAGCCGCTGGGCCGAGCGGCACGGCCTGGACCCCGCCGAGGTGCTCGCCGTCGCGCACGGCCGCCAGGGCCACGCGACCATGGCCGCCCTGCTGCCCGAACGCCCGGTCGAAGTCAACCTGGCCGACAACGAGCGGATGCTCGACGAGGAGCGCGCCGACACCGAGGGCGTCGTCCCGGTGCCCGGCGCCGCCGCCTTCCTCGCCTCGCTGGCCGGCCTCCCGCACGCCCTGGTCACCTCCGCCGACCAGCCGCTCGCCCGGGTCCGGATGGCCGCCGCCGACCTGCCGCTGCCGCCCGTCCTGGTCACCGCCGAGTCCGTCGGCGCCAGCAAGCCCGACCCCGAGGGCTTCCTCAAGGGTGCCGCCGCCGTCGGCTTCGCCCCCGCCGACTGCCTCGCCTTCGAGGACTCCGGCGCCGGCATCGCCGCCGCCAAGGCCGCCGGCACCCGCGTCATCGGCATCGGCCCGCGCGCCCTCCCCCACCACCCGGACGCCCACGCCGACACGCTCGCCACCGTCACCGTCACCGCCGCCCCCGACGGCCCGCTCACCGTCACCATCGGCTGACCCCCGGGGCCCGCACAGCACCGGACCGGCACGGGAAAGCGGACGGGGCCCGCCTCAGGGGAGGCGGGCCCCGTCGGACCCGCACAGGCGGCGGATCCGGTCGGCTCAGGGAGCGGGTCGATCAGACGTTGAAGCGGAACTCCACCACGTCGCCGTCCTGCATGACGTACTCCTTGCCCTCGATGCGGGCCTTGCCCTTGGAGCGGGCCTCGGCGATGGAGCCGGTCTCGACCAGGTCGGCGAAGGAGATCACCTCGGCCTTGATGAAGCCCTTCTGGAAGTCGGTGTGGATGACTCCGGCGGCCTCGGGGGCGGTGGCGCCCTTCTTGATGGTCCAGGCGCGGGTTTCCTTGGGGCCGGCCGTCAGATAGGTCTGCAGGCCGAGGGTGTCGAAGCCGACCCGGGCGAGGGTGGCGAGGCCGGGCTCCTCCTGGCCCATGGACTGGAGGAGCTCCAGGGCCTCGGCGTCGTCCAGCTCGATCAGCTCGGACTCGATCTTGGCGTTCAGGAAGATCGCCTCGGCCGGGGCGACCAGCTCGCGCTGGGCGTCCTTGAAGTCCTCGTCGGCCAGCTCGTCCTCGTCCACGTTGAAGACGTAGAGGAAGGGCTTGGCGGTCAGCAGGTGGAGCTCACGGATCGGGGCGGTGTCGAAGCCGGCCTCGAAGAGGGTCTTGCCGGTCTCCAGGATCGCCTGCGCGGCCTCGGCGGCGGCCAGCACGGGGGCGGTGTCCTTCTTGAGGCGCGCCTCCTTCTGGAGCCGCGGCAGGACCTTCTCGATGGTCTGGAGGTCGGCCAGGATCAGCTCGGTGTGGATGGTCTCGATGTCGTCCTTGGGCGACACCTTGCCGTCCACGTGCACCACGTCCGGGTCGGTGAAGGCGCGCACGACCTGGCAGATCGCGTCGGACTCGCGGATGTTGGCGAGGAACTTGTTGCCCAGGCCCTCGCCCTCGCTGGCGCCGCGCACGATGCCGGCGATGTCGACGAAGTCGACGGTGGCCGGGAGGATGCGCTGGGAGCCGAAGATCTCGGCGAGCTTGGCCAGCCGCTCGTCCGGGACGCCCACCACGCCGACGTTCGGCTCGATGGTGGCGAACGGGTAGTTGGCCGCCAGCACGTCGTTCTTGGTCAGGGCGTTGAACAGGGTCGACTTGCCGACGTTCGGCAGGCCGACGATTCCGATCGTGAGCGACATGAAGCGCAGTCCCGTGGGCTTGGAGGAGTTGGGTCGGCACCGTACGGGCCGACCCCCAAGTCTACGGGCAGCCCCCGCCCCGGCTCACAGCTCGTCGTCCCACCGGGCGCGGACGGGCCGTTCGAAGGTGAGATCGGTCATGCCGTCGCCGGCGAGGAGACCCGTGCGCGGATCCGGTGACCGTGGTGCGCCGAGCCGACGGGGCAGGTCAGCCGACCTGAGTGACGATCACATCACTGCTCCGTCCGGAGACACGGGCCGGGCCCTGAACGGTCCATTACACAGTGTGGCGATGATCGGACCGTACGTTGGACGGGTGGAGCAGAGCATCCGTACCCAGCCGCCAGGGCCCAGACGCCGTCCCCCGACCCGCGTGACCGCCCCCGCCGTCCCCGGTCCAGGCCGGGCTCCCGAGACCGCCGCAGCCCCCTCCGGGCCCGCCCCCGCCTCCCGGCTGCGCCCGGTGCCCGGACCGTCCGCCGCCGCCCGCCCGGCCGGCCCCCGGCTGCGCCTGCGCCTGCCGCTGCGCGGGCGCGGGCGCGGCGACGACCAGCTGTACGGGCGGCGGCGCACCGGCCGGCCGGCCCGGCTGACGGCCATCGGCACCGGGGTGGTCGCCGTCCTGGCGACGCTCGCGGTGGCGGGCCTGGACCGGCTGCTCTTCGACGACCTGGGCTGGCTGTTCGGCCTCGGCTTCCTGGTGGTCTGCTTCCAGCTGGCCGTCCGGGTGCGCTACGCCGATCTGCTGGCCGCGCCGATCAGCGGGCCGATCGCCTTCGCGCTCGCGCTGCTGCTGCTCGAACCGGTGAGCTCCCCCGGCGTCACCGCCCAGGTGGTCTCGCTGGCGACCGGGCTGGCGCTGCGGGCCGGCTGGCTGTTCTCCGGCACCGGGCTGGCCACGCTGATCGTGCTCGCCCGGTTCGTCGCCCAGCGCCGGATCCACCGCACCCGCTGAGCCCCTCCCCGCCGGTCGCCACGGGGCCGGGGGCCCGCCCGTCAGCCCTCCGCCCGGGCCGCCGCCATGGCGGCGCCGACGATGCCCGCGTCGTTGCGCAGCTCCGCCGGCACCACCCGTGCCTCGCGGTCCTTCAGCAGCGGCAGGAACTTCTCGTGCTTGCGGCTCACCCCGCCGCCGATCACGATCAGCCGCGGCGAGAACAGTCCCTCCACCAGGTCCAGGTACTCGTCGACCCGCCCGGCCCACTGCTCCCAGTTCAGCCCGTGCCGCTCCTTGGCCGCCGAGGAGGCCCGGCGCTCGGCGTCCTTGCCGCGCAGCTCCAGGTGGCCCAGCTCGGTGTTGGGCACCAGCGTGCCGTCCACGAACAGCGCGCTGCCGATGCCGGTGCCGAAGGTGAGCACCAGGACGACGCCCGGCTCGGCCCGTCCGGCGCCGTGGGTCAGCTCGGCCAGCCCGGCCGCGTCCGCGTCGTTCAGGACGGTCGCGGGCATGCCCAGCGCCTCGCGGAAGAGGCCCGCCGCGTCCAGGCCGATCCAGCCCTTGTCGACATTGGCCGCCGTCCTGGTGCGGCCGTCGACGACCACGCCGGGGAAGGTCAGCCCGACCGGGCCCTGGTGGCCGAAGTGGCGGACCACCTCGCAGACGGCGTCGACCACGGCCCCGGGGGCGGACGGCTGCGGGGTGAGCACCTTGTGGCGCTCCTCGGCGAGCACGCCCCGGGCGAGGTCGACGGGCGCGCCCTTGATCCCCGAGCCGCCGATGTCCACGCCGAATACCGCCGTCATCACGTCACCCTCCGCCGTCGGCCGCGGACCGGGCCGGTTCGCGGCCGGTGAATTGTCCACAGCCTGTGCACAAAACTACGAGAGTGCGCCGGGGCCCGCACAGCAGGAAGCCGCACCACAGCAAGCCGGACGGCACGGGGCCGCACGGCGGAAGGGCCGGCACCCCGTGCGGGGTACCGGCCCTTCCGGGTGGGGTCAGAGCTTGCCCGCCGCCTCGGCGCGCAGGTCGCGGCGCAGCTCCTTGGGCAGCGAGAAGACCAGGTGCTCCTCGGCGGTCTTGACCGTCTCGACCGTGTCGTAACCGCGCGCGGCCAGGAACTCCAGCACGCCGTCGACCAGGATCTCCGGCACCGAGGCGCCGCTGGTCAGGCCGACCGTGGTGACGCCCTCCAGCCACTCCTCGCGGATCTCCTCGGCGAAGTCCACCAGGTGGGCGGCCTTGGCCCCGTACTCCAGGCCGACCTCGACCAGGCGCACGGAGTTGGAGGAGTTCTTGGAGCCGACCACGATCAGCAGGTCGGTCTCCGGGGCCAGCTGCTTGACCGCGACCTGGCGGTTCTGGGTGGCGTAGCAGATGTCGTCGCTGGGCGGGCTGACCAGCTGCGGGAAGCGGTTCTTCAGCTCGCCGACGGTGGCCATGGTCTCGTCCACGGACAGGGTGGTCTGGGACAGCCAGACGACCTTGGACTCGTCCCGGACCTGCACGTTGGCGACGTCCTCGGCACCGTCCACCAGGTGGATCCGGTCCGGGGCCTCGCCCATGGTGCCGATGACCTCCTCGTGGCCCTCGTGGCCCACCAGCAGGATGTCGAAGCCCTCGTCGGCGAAGCGGACGGCCTCCTTGTGCACCTTGGTGACCAGCGGGCAGGTCGCGTCGACGGTGGCGAGCTTCCCGGCCCGCGCCTCGTCGTGGACGGACGGGGCGACGCCGTGCGCGGAGAAGACGACGATCGAGCCCTCCGGCACCTCCTCCGTCTCGTCGACGAAGATCGCGCCCTTCTTCTCCAGGGTCTGCACCACGTACTTGTTGTGGACGATCTGCTTGCGGACGTAGATGGGCGCCCCGTACTGCTCCAGGGCCTTCTCCACGGCGATCACGGCGCGGTCGACTCCCGCGCAGTAGCCCCGGGGGGCGGCGAGCAGGACACGGCGCTGCGCGGTCTTGGACATGGCTCCATCGTACGGGCGGCCGCGACCCGCGCTCGTCCTCCCGGCCTCCCGCCGGGCCGCCCCACCAATGGCGGACACTTTCCGCGCAGACCCGATCAATTGCGCCCAAAATATGGTGTCTATGAGCTCTGTGAGCGAGCAGGCGACGCCGAGCGGCCTGCGCCGCAGCCTGGGCGTGCGCGATCTGATGGTCTACGGACTGCTGTTCATCGCCCCGATGGCCCCGGTCGGCGTGTTCGGCGTGCTGGACGCCAAGAGCCACGGAGCCGTCGCCACCGTGTACCTCGCCGCGACGGTGGCGATGGCCTTCACCGCCTCCTCGTACGCCCAGATGGTGCGCGCCGTGCCGCAGACCGGCTCGGTGTTCGCCTACGCGCGGGCCGGGCTGGGCGAGGGCCCGGGCTTCATCGCCGGGTGGATGGCGATGCTCGACTACCTGCTGATCCCCGCGGTGGCCTACCTGTTCTCCGGGATCGCGCTGAACTCCCTGGTGCCGGACGTCTCGCGCTGGGTCTGGACGGCGCTCGCGGTGGTGGTGACCACCGCGCTCAACCTGGCCGGGGTGCGGACGGCGGCGACGATCGGCTTCGCGGTGCTCGCGATGGAGATCGCGGTGCTGGTGGTGTTCATGGCCGCCGCCGTGGTGGCGCTGGCCCAGGACGGCGCCCGGCGCGGCTGGGACACCCCGTTCACCGCCGTCGGGGACTTCTCGCTGACCGCGGTGATCTCGGCGGTGTCCGTCGCGGTGCTCTCCTACCTGGGCTTCGACGCGATCGCCACCTTCGTGGAGGAGGCGGTCGGCGCCTCGGCGGCGGTGGCCCGGGCGGTGCTCTGGTGCCTGGCGCTGGCCGGGGTGCTGTTCGTCGCCCAGACCTACCTGGCGGCCCTGCTGGAGCCGACCGGACCGCAGCAGCTGGCCGCCGACCCGGCGGCGCAGGGCTCGGCCTTCTACGACACCGTGGAGAGCGGCGTCGGGCACTGGCTGCACGTCCTGGTGGCGGCCAGCAAGGCGATCGGCGCGGCCTTCGCGGCCCTGGCCGGGCAGGCCGCGGCCGGGCGGCTGCTCTTCGCGATGGCCCGGGACGGCCGGCTGCCGCGGGCGCTCGGCTCGGTCGACCCGGCCAGCGCGGTGCCGCGCCGGGCGCTGCTGGCGGCCGCGGTGATCACGATGGCGGCGGCGGTCTGGGCGGCCAACCGGGACGACGGCCTGGACCGGCTCACCTCGGTCGTGAACGTGGGCGCGCTGACCGCCTTCACGCTGCTGCACGCCTCGGTGATCGGCTGGTACGCGGTGCGGCACGGCTCGCGGCGGTGGCTCCCGCACGTGGTCGTGCCGGTGCTGGGGATCGCGGTGATCGCGGCGGTCGTGTACGAGGCCTCGGGCACCGCGCAGCTCGTCGGGCTGGTCTGGCTGGTGGTCGGCCTGGTGGTGCTCGCCGTCCAGGGCTCCACCGACCGGGGCGGCACCGGCCGGGGCGGCACCGGCGGCGGTCCCGGACGTGTCGGCGGACGCCGCTAGCCTCGTACCCATGGCCAACACCAGCTCCCCCGAAGCGCCGCTCCCGGTCGGCAAGGTCTCCGCGCTGATCGGCGGCTGGATCGACCGGCTCGGCGCGGTCTGGGTGGAGGGGCAGATCACCCAGCTCAGCCGCCGCCCCGGCGCGGGCGTGGTGTTCCTGACCCTGCGCGACCCGCAGGCCGACGTGTCGCTCACGGTGACCTGCTTCCGCTCGGTGTTCGACCAGGTCGCGGATGTGGTGCAGGAGGGCGCGCGGGTCGTCGTGCACGCCAAGCCGGAGTGGTACGCGGCGCGCGGGCAGCTGTCCCTGCGCGCCTCGGAGATCCGCCCGGTGGGCCTCGGCGAGCTGCTGGCCCGGCTGGAGCAGCTGAAGCGGCGGCTCGCCGGGGAGGGCCTGTTCGCGGCGGAGCGCAAGAAGCCGCTGCCGTTCCTGCCGCAGTGCGTCGGGCTGGTCACCGGGCGCGGCTCGGCGGCCGAGCGGGACGTCCTGGAGAACGCCCGGCGGCGCTGGCCGGCCGTGCGCTTCGAGGTGCGCAACGTCCCGGTGCAGGGGGTCAGCGCGGTGGAGCGGGTGAGCGCGGCCGTGCGGGAGCTGGACGAGCACCCCGAGGTGGACGTGATCGTCGTGGCCCGCGGCGGCGGCAGCGTGGAGGACCTGCTGCCGTTCTCGGACGAGGGCCTGGTGCGGCTGGTCGCGGCCGCCCGTACGCCGGTGGTGAGCGCGATCGGGCACGAGCCGGACCAGCCGCTGCTGGACTTCGTGGCCGACCTGCGCGCCTCCACCCCGACCGACGCGGCCAAACGGGTGGTTCCGGACGTCGGTGAGGAGCTGGCCAAGGTCCGCCAGCTGCGCGACCGCGCCCGCCGGCAGGTGCTGTCCCGGGTCGAGCGCGAGCAGCACGGGCTGGACGGGGTGCGCAGCCGCCCGTCGCTGGCCGCCCCGCACCGGATGCTGGACGGTCGGGGGCAGGAGGTGGACGGCCTGCTGGAGCGGGCCCGGCGCACCCTGCGGCACCGGCTGGACCACGCACAGAGCGACCTCGGGCACACCCTGGCCCGGGTGGTGGCGCTCTCCCCGGCGGCCACCCTGGAGCGCGGCTACGCGGTGCTCCAGCGCACGGACGGCACGGTGGTGACCGACCCGGCGCAGGTCGCGCCCGGCGAGGGGCTGCACGCGCGGGTGGCGGGCGGCGGCTTCGACGTCACCGCGACTCCCGGGTAGTCGCCCGCCGCCGCGGGCCGGGGCTGGGGAGTGTCGGCCCGAGCCCCTACGCTGGCACCCATGGCAGAGCAGCAGGAGCAGCAGGACGCGGCGGCGCCGAACCCGGACGACGCGCTGGGCTACGAGCACGCCCGGGACGCGCTGCTGGACGTCGTCCGGCAGCTGGAGACCGGCGGGACCTCGCTGGAGGAGTCGCTGGCCCTGTGGGAGCGCGGCGAGCAGCTGGCGAAGGTGTGCCAGCGCTGGCTGGACGGCGCCCGGGCCCGGCTGGACGCCGCGCTGGCCGCCGAGGAGGGCGCGGCCCCCGGCGGGGAGTGAGGCGGATCACATCCGCTTGGGGAATCGTTGAATCTTCACCTATGTTGGAGGAAGTGAACGGCTGCGGCCGATCGCCCCGACGAACCCCTTTTCCGCATGAGGTGCAGAAGCATGACCACCGACGCCCTGGTACTCGACGCCGCCGCTCAGGACCTCCTGTTCCGCGAGGCCCGCACCGCCAACACCTTCACCGACGAGCAGGTCTCCGACGAGCAGGTCCAGGCCATCTACGAGCTGGTCAAGTACGGCCCGACCGCCTTCAACCAGCAGCCGCTGCGCGTCGTCCTGGTCCGCTCGGCCGAGGGCCGCGAGCGCCTCGTCCGGCAGATGGCGGACGGCAACAAGGCCAAGACCGCCGCCGCCCCGCTGGTCGCCATCCTGGCCGTGGACAACGAGTTCCACGAGGAGCTGCCGACCCAGCTCCCGCACTTCCCCCAGGCCAAGGACCTGTTCTTCTCGGAGCGCAGCGTCCGTGAGCAGTCCGCCACGATGAACGGCGCCCTGCAGGCCGCCTACTTCATCATCGGCGTGCGCGCCGCCGGCCTGGCCGCCGGCCCGATGACCGGCTACGACGCCGAGGGCATCAACAAGGAGTTCTTCGGCGACGGCGAGCACTCGGTGCTGGCCGTGGTCAACATCGGCCGCCCGGGCGAGGACGCCTGGTTCCCGCGTTCGCCGCGCCTGGCCTACGACGAGGTCGTCACCACGGCCTGATCCGCCCCGCGCACGCCGAAGGGCCCCGCACCGGTTCGTCCGGTGCGGGGCCCTTCGGCATGTCCGGGAAGGCCGGCGGAAGCGGGGCTACTTGAGCGCCTGCGCCAGCTCGGCCAGCTCCTCGTAGGAGGCGGTGCCGGTGAGCAGGGTGGTCCCGGGGCCGGTCTGGACGGCCAGCGCGCGGTCCTTCTCGCCCTGCACCCGGTCCCAGGTGCGGCCGGCCACCTCGGAAGTGCCGTCCGACGCGGCGCCCTTGACGTGGTCGGCCAGCAGGGAGTCGCGCGGCACGTCGCTCTGCTCGATCGCCGCGTACCGGCCCGAGGGGGTCACGAAGCCCAGGTGCCAGGCGTTGCCCTTGCCGTTGTTCTGGTCGGCCGGCCGGTAACCGACCGAGGTGGCCCGCCACTTGTCCGACAGTCCCTCCGGGGAGAGCAGCGGGTACGGCGCGGCGCGCTTGGCGGAGGCCGCCTCCACCCGGTACCCGACCACGCGCACCGGGTCGCCGCCGGATCCGTGCGGGAGGAACAGGTACCCGATCCCGACGACGAAACCGACGGCCAGCATCGACAGGACCATGTCCCGTACGGTCTGCCGGCCCCTCATGCCCTTGCTGTCTGCTGCCACCCCCACATGGTGACTCATCCACATCCCCGGGCGGTCACCAGGGGTGTCCACGGACGGGTGATACCGGGCGAATCGGTGGTTTCCGCCACAGAGCAGCGACCTGCGCCACAGACAGTCATCTCGTGGGCAGATACGATCGCAATACCCTCACCACGGCGTTCGACCTGGCAGTAGTCGGGCGCTCACTGGCCGTCGCGTACAGAGAGGTAACGACGATGACCACGCAGTACCCGCACCACCTTCCCAGTGCCCTGGAGGTCGCGCCCGAGGCTCCGGACCGGAACCTCGCGCTCGAACTCGTCCGGGTCACCGAGGCGGCCGCGATGGCCGCCGGCCGGTGGGTCGGACGTGGCGACAAGAACGGCGCGGACGGTGCCGCCGTGAAGGCGATGCGCACCCTCGTCTCGACCGTGTCGATGAACGGCGTCGTCGTCATCGGCGAGGGCGAGAAGGACGAAGCCCCGATGCTCTACAACGGCGAGCGGGTCGGCGACGGCACCGGCGCCGAGTGCGACGTCGCGGTCGACCCGGTCGACGGCACCACGCTGACCGCCAAGGGCATGAACAACGCGGTGGCCGTACTGGCCGTCGCCGACCGCGGAACCATGTTCGACCCCAGCGCCGTGTTCTACATGGACAAGCTGGTGGCCGGCCCGGAGGCCGCCGAGTTCGTCGACATCACCGCCCCGGCGGCGGTCAACATCCGCCGGGTCGCCAAGGCCAAGGGCAGCGC
Source organism: Kitasatospora sp. NPDC127067 (assembly GCF_042724755.1). Lineage (NCBI taxonomy): Bacteria > Bacillati > Actinomycetota > Actinomycetes > Kitasatosporales > Streptomycetaceae > Kitasatospora > Kitasatospora sp. NPDC127067. The sequence continues at coordinate 15,067 of NZ_JBHXEM010000106.1, forward strand.
AGTCGAGGACGTCACCGTCGTCGTGCTCGACCGCCCGCGCCACGACGGCCTGGTCCGGGAGATCCGCGAAGCGGGCGCCCGGATCAAGTTCATCTCGGACGGCGACGTGGCCGGCGCGATCATGGCCGCCCGCGAGGGCACCGGCGTCGACCTGCTGATGGGCATCGGCGGCACCCCGGAGGGCATCATCGCGGCCTGCGCGATGAAGTGCATGGGCGGCGTGATCCAGGGCCGGCTGTGGCCCAAGGACGACGCCGAGCGGCAGAAGGCCCTGGACGCCGGCCACGACCTGGACCGGGTCCTCACCACGGACGACCTGGTCAGCGGCGAGAACGTGTTCTTCGTCGCCACCGGGATCACCGACGGCGAGCTGCTGCGCGGCGTGCACTACCGCTCGGAGACCGCCACCACCAGCTCGCTGGTGATGCGCTCCAAGAGCGGCACCATCCGCGAGATCAACTCCACCCACAAGCTCTCGAAGCTGCGGGCGTACAGCGCGATCGACTTCGACCGCGCCAACTGAGCCCCACCCGAGCGCGCTTCGCGGCCCCGGCGGAATCCCCCTCCGCCGGGGCCGCGGTGCGTCGCCGTCCCGCTCTCGGGCCCGCTCCCGGGCCCGTCGTCACCCGGCTATCCGGCGCCGCGCGGCCGCCGTCACCAGGGCCGCCTCGCGCAGCTCCGTGTCCCGGCGCCGCCGCCGGGCCAGCACCACCCGCCGCTCGGCGGCCGTCAGCCCGCCCCAGACCCCGTACGGCTCCGGCTGGGCCAGCGCGTGCTCGCGGCACTCCAGCAGCACCGGGCAGCGGGCGCACACCTGCTTGGCCTGCTCCTCGCGCGACAGCCGGGCCGCCGTCGGCTCCTTGGAGGGCGCGAAGAACAGCCCCACCTCGTCCCGCCGACACGCGGCGCCGGTGTGCCAGGGGTTGTCCTCGCCCGCGGGGGAACCCGCCGGGCCGCCCTGCGGCTGCGGCTGCGGACGGACGCCGGGACGGCGCTCCAGGACCTGCGCAGCGGCGACTGGCGAGGTGGTGCGGGACTCGATCGGATGCAGCACGGCCGTACTCCTGACGAGGCTCTCGGACACGGGGACCCCTCGCTCCCCCGCCGGCCGCGAGCCCCCGCTGTCCAGCCCGGGCACGGCCGCTCGGCCGCCTCCGGTGCGCAGCCGTCCAAGAAGCGATGTGCGGAAGGAACTACCCCGCCCGGCCGCGATTCATGCACACTGCACGCAATCGACTACGCAGAGCACCGGCCACAACGCCGAGCGCCCGACCGGGAGTTGATTCCCGATCGGGCACTGTGCAGGTCAACGGCGGTCAGTCGGTGCCGAGTTGGCGCCGCACCCATTCCTTCAGCTTCTTGCCCCGGCGCGGCTTGGCCTCGCAACCACCGAACAGCGCAAGGCCCTTGATCCGGACAACCGGAGCGTACGGGTCCGCCGCGGTCGTCTCCCGGACGTCGAAGCCGCCGAAGATGCCGATGCCGGATCCCTGCAGGCTCACGTTCTCCGGGACCCTGACCTGGACCCCGCCGAAGATCGCCGTCACCGTGATCTCCACCTCGGGGGACTCGAACACGGCGTCGGTCAGGTCGATCTCCACCCCGCCGAACGCGGCGAAGGCGCTCAGGTGCGAGCCCACCCGCCAACGGCCCTTGCGGGCCGCGCCGCCGAAGACCGCCACCACCGTCGGCGACTCCTGGCGCGCGGGCGGCTGCGGCGGCGGGCCCTGCGGGGCGCTCAGCGGCTGCTTCTCGAAGGACAGCGGGCGGGCCGGCAGGTCCCGGGTCAGCGGCACGAGGTCGCCGAAGGTCTTCGCGGCGTACGCGGCCTCGATCCGCTCCGCGTGCTCGTCCGCGTCCAGGCGGCCCTCGGCGTAGGCGTCCCGCAGCAGTTCCGCGACCTTCTCGCGGTCGGCGTCGGAGACCCGCAGGTCCGCCTCCGCGACCGGCGCGTGCGGCCGCGGCGCGGCCTCCGCCCTGGTCTCGGGCTTGAGTTCCGGCTCGGGTTCGGGCTTGGTCATCGGTACGGGCGCCGGCACCGGCGGCTGCCCCGAATCGTCGTGCGACGGCGAGTTGTCCACGGGGGTCAGCCTAGTCGCTCGCACTCCTGCGCGAGTGAGCCCGGTCACGCAAGGCTGCCCTGTCCGCATGCCGACTTCCGCCTGGTCCTACCCTGGATGATGCTTCGCCGACGCAGCCGGACCAACTGGACAGCTAAGGACCGCCCCCATGGCTCCCACGCCAGACTTCGAGTACAGCGACCTGCTCCCCCTGGGCGCTGACCCGACCCCCTACCGCAAGATCACCTCCGAGGGTGTCTCCACCTTCGAGGCCGGCGGCCGCACCTTCCTCCAGGTCGAGCCCGAGGCGCTGCGGCTGCTGACGGCCGAGGCGATGCACGACATCTCGCACTACCTGCGCCCCGCCCACCTCGCCCAGCTGCGCCGCATCCTGGACGACCCGGAGGCCAGCCCCAACGACCGCTTCGTCGCGCTCGACCTGCTGAAGAACGTCAACATCTCGGCCGGCGGCATCCTCCCGATGTGCCAGGACACCGGCACCGCCATCGTCATGGGCAAGCGCGGCCAGAACGTGCTCACCGAGGGCGGCGACGAGTCCGCCATCGCGCGGGGCGTCCACGACGCGTACACCAAGCTCAACCTGCGCTACTCCCAGATGGCCCCGGTGACCATGTGGGACGAGAAGAACACCGGCAACAACCTGCCGGCCCAGATCGAGCTGTACGCCACCGACGGCGACGCGTACAAGTTCCTGTTCATGGCCAAGGGCGGCGGCTCCGCCAACAAGTCGTACCTGTACCAGGAGACCAAGGCCATCCTGAACGAGGCGAGCATGCTCTCGTTCCTGGAGCAGAAGATCCGCTCGCTGGGCACCGCGGCCTGCCCGCCGTACCACCTGGCCATCGTGATCGGCGGCACCAGCGCCGAGTTCGCGCTGAAGACCGCCAAGTACGCCTCGGCGCACTACCTGGACAACCTGCCGACCTCGGGCGACGCCAGGACCGGCCACGGCTTCCGCGACCTGGAGCTGGAGGCCAAGGTCACCGAGCTGACCCAGAAGATCGGCATCGGCGCCCAGTTCGGCGGCAAGTACTTCTGCCACGACGTGCGCGTGGTGCGCCTGCCGCGGCACGGCGCCTCGCTCCCGGTCGCGATGGCCGTCTCCTGCTCCGCCGACCGCCAGGCGCTCGGCAAGATCACCGCCGAGGGCGTGTTCCTGGAGCAGCTGGAGACCGACCCGGCGAAGTACCTGCCGGACACCACGGACGAGCACCTGGACGACGACGTGGTGCGCGTCGACCTCGACCAGCCGATGTCCGCGATCCGCGCCGAGCTGTCCAAGTACCCGGTGAAGACCCGGCTCTCGCTCACCGGCACCCTGGTCGTCGCCCGCGACATCGCCCACGCCAAGATCAAGGAGCGCCTGGACGCCGGCGAGGGCATGCCCAAGTACCTCCAGGACCACCCGGTCTACTACGCGGGCCCGGCCAAGACCCCCGAGGGCTACGCCTCCGGCTCCTTCGGCCCGACCACGGCCGGCCGGATGGACTCCTACGTCGACCAGTTCCAGGCCGCCGGCGGCTCGATGGTCATGCTGGCCAAGGGCAACCGCAGCAAGCAGGTCACCGACGCCTGCGCCGCGCACGGCGGCTTCTACCTCGGCTCGATCGGCGGCCCGGCCGCCCGCCTCGCCCAGGACTGCATCAAGAAGGTCGAGGTGCTGGAGTACGCCGAGCTCGGCATGGAGGCGGTCTGGCGCATCGAGGTCGAGGACTTCCCGGCCTTCATCGTCGTCGACGACAAGGGCAACGACTTCTTCCGCGAGACCACCGAGGGCCCGCTGATCACCAACCTGCGCGTCCGCTCCAAGGAGTAGTCCCGCACGCCCCTGCCCCGCCCCGGTCGCCCCTGCGGCCGGGGCGGCGGTGTTCCCGCGCGGCGGACGGCAGCCGGCCGCGGCCGGTGGGCGTCGTCCGGCGCTCAGGCGTCGAAGTCGTACTCCAGGACGTAGGAGGCGGCGTCCAGGATCATCTCGTTGAGCTCGACGACCTGGCCCTCGTCGGCGAAGGCGGTGCGGCAGATCAGGATGACGGGGGTGCCGGCGGACAGCTCCAGGCGGGCGGCCTCCTCGGCGCCGGGCATCCGGGAGCGGACCTCCTCGCGGAAGTGCACGGGCTTGGCGCCGATCTCGGCGAGCCGGGCGTAGGTGCCGCCGGGGCCGGTGTCCTCGCGGGTGATCGCGGTGCCCGCGACCAGGACGGCGGGCAGGTAGGAGGTCGACAGCAGCACCGGCTTGCCGTCGAGGACGAAGCGGCGGTGCCGCACGCACATCGGGGCGCCCGGGGCGGCCCCGAGCATCCGGGCCACGTGCTCGGGCGCGCCCCGCTCGGTGACGGACACCTGGTCGACCACCAGGCTGCGGTTGTCGATGTCCGCCGACCATATCGACCGGCCGGACCCCCACTGCCCCTGCGCCAGCCGCTGGATGCCGCGCCGGCGCAGCGGCCGGAAGTCCCGGACGAAGACCCCGGCGCCGCGGCGCGCCTCGGCGATGCCCTCGCTCTGCAGCACGCCCAGGGCCTGGCGGGCGGTCATCCGGGCCACGCCGTACTCGTCCATGAGGTCGTTCTCGCCGGGCAGGCGGTCGCCCGCGCGGTACCGGCCGGTGTCGATGGCCGCTTTCAGCGCTTCGGCGATCCGCTGGTACTTGGGCTGCTTGTCGCCATTGCTGCCGGTCATCGCCGCTCCCTCTGCCTCGGACAAATCGTAGGCGTGCCCGCGGTCGCCGGTAAGGAGATACGACCGTTGACATCTCTAGAGATATTAGCTTCTCTAGAGATGCTGGCCAGTCGCCGACCAGAGCGAGGAGCAGCACGGTGAGCACCCGACAGCGAAACACCCCGGCCTACCGGCCCCACGTGGGTGAACTCGTCCTCGACCGGAGGACCGGACGCACCGGCATCTACATGGACACCATCGGCGGCGAGCACTACCTGCGCCCCGAGCCCGGCGGCCGGGAATGGACGGCCGACCCCCACCAGGTCGCCCCCGCCCCCGGGGCGGGCGATTCAGCCGAATACGATCTTCCTCGGCAATTTCGGCAAAACGCGGGCAAACGGCGGCATTCCGACCACCGCAATACGCCCGGGTGAATCCGGAATTCCGGAACGTCCCGCACCCGCCGTCGGGCACGTTACGGATATCGCCGGTCACCATGAGTGCACCGCGGGCATGTTTCGGCCACCCGGTTGACACCTATGGGGAATTGGCGTGCCCATAACCACCGGTACCCCCGCGCCCGGACGGGGGCGACGGGGGCACTCGACCGGCACGGCTCACGCGTGGCCGAAGACGATGCTCTCCGGCTCGTACTTCTCGCCCGGCTTGCCGGTGTCCGGCTTGGCCGGCTCCAGCAGGTGGTCGGCCTCGTCGCCGAAGATCCCGTTCTCGATCGCGTTCTTCCGGTCGGCACTCGGCTCGGTGTACTCGGTCGGGTCCGAGGTCGCGGCGACCGCGCCCTCGACAGCCTGGCCGGCCTCCACAGCGGAGTCCGGGGCCGGGGTCTGCGCCTGGTTCTCGGGCGTCGACGGCACCGGGGTCTCGCTCTGGTCGTTGGCCATTGGCGGCCGCCTTTCGGTCATCAAATGTCGTCAGCCCGACCGGCTTGGCGCGGGCGCGGGCACAGTATCGTAGGGTTGATTAAATGTCCGATAAACATCGTGCGGCTTGCGGGACCGTCCGGCAGAGTCGGGCGTCCGCCTAAGCTGAAGCACCGCGGCGGACCGCCGAGCGCCCTTTCACGAAATCGACACCACAGGCCATCGGGGGACTTCATGGAGTTTCAGGAGACGCCGCCCTCGCCCGCGCTGCGCTTCCAGGTCCTCGGCCCGGTCCAGGCCTGGCTCGACGGGAAGCCCGTCTCCCTCGGCTCCCCCCAGCAACAGGCGGTCCTGAGCGCCCTCCTGCTGCACGCCGGCCGCCCGGTCACCACCCAGGACCTGGTCGACGCCCTGTGGGGCGATCGCCCGCCGGCCCAGGCGGTCGCCGCCCTGCGGACCTACGTCTCCCGGCTGCGCTCGGTCATCGAGCCGCGCCGCGAGGTCCGCGCACCCGCCGAGCTGCTGATCTCGGTCGCCGACGGCTACGCCTTGCGCATCCCGGGCGAGGCCCTCGACCTGACGGTCTTCGAGCGGCTCTGCGCCGAGGCCGCGGCCGCCCGGACGAACGGCGACAAGCAGGAGGCGCACCGGCTGCTGACCGAGGCACTGGGCCTGTTCAGCGGCCGCCCGCTCACCGGCATCCCCGGCCCCTACGCCGACACCCAGCGGCTCCGACTGGCCGAGCGCCAGGTGGCCGCCGCCGAGGACCTGTGCGCCGCCGCCCTCGCCATCGGACAGCACGCGGAAATCGTCGGAGAGCTCAACAACCTGACGACGGAACACCCGCTGCGCGAACGGCTGCGCGAACTCCTGATGCTGGCGCTGTACCGCTGCGGCCGCCAGGCCGAGGCCCTCGGCGTCTACACCGACACCCGCAAACTGCTCATCGAGGAACTCGGGGTGGAACCGGGCGTCGGCCTGTCCACGATGCACACCCGCATCCTCGCGGCCGACCCCGCGCTCGCCCTCCCGGCCGTGCCCGAAGCGGCGGCGAAGGACCGGCCCACCGCCCCGGCACCGGCCCAACTCCCGGCCGACGTCCTGGACTTCAGCGGCCGCACCGAGCTGGTGAGCGACCTCTCGACGGTCCTGATGAACGCCACCGGCCAGGCCGTGGTGGTCACTTCGCTGGCCGGCATCGGCGGCGTCGGGAAGACCACCCTCGCGGTCCACGTCGCCCACCGGGTCCGGGCCGAGTTCCCGGACGGACAGCTGTACGTCGACCTGCGAGGCGCCGGCGCCTCGCCGGCCGACCCGGTCGTCGTCCTCGGCGACTTCCTCCACGCCCTCGGTGTCACCGAGAACCCGGAGTCGATGGAGCAGCGCGCGGCGCTCTACCGCTCGCTGCTCGCCAACCGGCGGATGCTCATCCTGCTGGACAACGCACGGGACGCCGACCAGATCCGGCCGCTGATCCCGGGCGTCTCCGGCTGCGCGGTGCTCGCCACCAGCCGTTCCCGGCTCGCCGGCATCCCCGGCGCGCAACTGTTCGACGTCGAGGAGCTGACTCCGCGGGAGGCCCTGGCACTGTTCTCGGCCATCGTCGGGGAGCAGCGGGTCGCCGCGGAGCCGGAGGCGGCCATGGCGGTGGTCACCGCATGCGGCTTCCTGCCGCTGGCGGTCCGCATCGCCGCCGCCCGACTGGCCAGCCGGCCGCGGTGGAGCGTCTCCGACCTGGCCCGTCGGTTAGCCGACCAGCGTCACCGCCTGGACGAGCTCCAACTCGGCAACCTCGCCGTGGAGACCACCATCGGGCTCGGCTACGGACAGCTGTCCACGGCCGAGGCCCGCGCCTTTCGACTGCTCGCGCTGATCGACTCCCCCGACATCCCGCTCGCGGCCGCCGCGGCACTCCTCGGCGTGGACGAGGACACCGCCGAGGAACTCGTCGAGGCCCTGGTGGAGGCGAACATGCTGGAGTGCTTCACCCCCGGCCGCTACCGCTACCACGATCTGCTCCGCCTCTACGCCCAGCGGCAGAACGACCGGTCGGGCGACGGCGGGGAGCAGGAACGGGCCGTCCTGCGGCTGCTCGACCTGCTGATCCCGACCGTCCGCAACGCGGCCCGGACCCTCGAACCGGACGACCCCGAGCCCGAGCTGCTCACCACGCCGTCCTCGCCCGGGATCGGCCTGCCGACCAGCGGTTCCGCCCAGTCCTGGCTCCGGAGCGAGAGCGCCCTCCTGCTCAACTCCACGGCGGCGGCGGCGAACGGGCCCCGCTCCTCGCAGCACGCGGCGATCGACCTGTTGATCCTGCTGTACGGCCTCGATCCGGACCCGACCCACGGCCCCCAGGTACGACCGGTCCTGGAAGCCCTCGGACGCGAGGCGGAGCTCCGCGACGACTCCGCCGCACTCGCCCGGGTGCACTTCGTCCTGGGTGCCCTGAACTACGTCACCAGTGACTTCCAGGGCGCCGAGCACTCGCTGCGCCGCAGTCTGGACCACCAGTCACCGGACGTCCCGACCGTCCAGCTGCTGGCCACCGCCAACATCCTGGGCGTGATCCTGAGCCTGGGCAACCGTCCGGCCGAGGCCCTGCCGTTCATGGAACAGGCCCGGGCCACCAGCCAGGCGGTCGGCGCGCCGACCGCCGAGGCCCGCATCGTCAGCAACATGGCCCGGGCACAGCACCGGCTCGGGATGACCGAGACGGCGGTCCGGTCCGCCGGTGACGGTGTCGCCGCCGCCCGGGAGTCCAAGAACGGCCCGCTGCTCGCCCAGACCCTCTACCAGCTGGGCGTGGTGCTCTCCGGCGGCGACGCCGTTCCGCACCTGCGGGAGGCGCACCGGCTCTACCAGTCGCAGCAGAACCCCCTGTGGGAGGGCTACACCCTGGCCAGGCTCGCCTCGGCCCTGCTGGTCGCCGAGCAGCCCGCCGAGGCGGCCTCGGCGGCCGGCGAGTCGCTGGCGATCGGCCAGGAGCTGGGCTCCGCCTACTGCCAGGGCCTGGCGAACGCCGCACTGGGCGAGGCCCTGTTGGCGCTCGCCCAGCCGGCTCGCGGACTCGCCTGCCTCCAGGAGGCCCATGCGATCTTCACGCGGCTCGGTGTGCCTGAGGCCTCCCCCGTGGCGGACCTCATCTCCCAGCAGCACACCGAGCCCCTCTCTCCCCCCGCGCCGTAAGGCTTCCGCTCCCCCACGGAGAACCTCCCCCGTTCCGCGCGTCGGCGCCCCCGCAGCCCCCCGGCTGCGGGAGCGCCCTCAACGCTTCCCCGGCGCTGGACTCCACTGTGCACCGGACCGATTGACGTTCGATAAACGTCCGATAGTCAGCCTGCGGATCGGCAAAACCGCAGGTCATCGACGTTCCCCTGGCGCGCTGTCCGGCGTGCGCGGCCACGCGCACAACCCCGCCCGCACCCCCGTGCTTCCGCAACCCCGGCCACAACCACCCAAGCACGGCGAGTTGGCCGGAAAGGGACCCCACGGCACAGTGATCACGCATATTCTCAGATGCCAGTACGCACACGAGTGTCTGCTCGGAAACGCATCGGGGTGCAGTCCGTCCGCGTGGTGCGCAGAGCGTGACGTACCGCCACCGGCAGCGGCCCGCGGGGCCGCGGAGGAGCCACCGGAGGCCACGGGTGGAAGGGTGCCTCGCAACGTGACGACCGGACAGATATCGGACCCGTTCCCCGTCGACGAGGACGCCGGCGACGACGAACCCGAGGTACGGCGGCGGCGGGCGGCCCGGGCACTGCAGGCGGTCGCCTTCGACACCATCGGCACGGAGTACGGCGAGGCGTTCCCCGCCAAGGACGGACAGCTGGCCTGCGGCCGGCGGCTGCTCGCCGAGCTCGAACCCGGCGCCCGGGTGCTGGACGTCGGCTGCGGCACCGGCGAGCCGACCGTCCGCCAGCTGGTCGCCGACGGTCTGCGGGTGACCGGCGCGGACCTTTCCGACGGCATGCTCACGCTGGCCCGGCGGACCGCCTTCCCAGGCGTGTTCGCGCCGGTGTTCCATCGGATCGACCTGTACGATCTGGCCACCGAGCGTGCGGACCGGGTCTGGAACGCCCCCGAACTGGGGCCGGACGGCCGGGGCCGCTTCGCCGCCGTCACCGCGTTCTTCTCGCTGATCCTGCTGCCGCAGGACGAGATCCCGACCGTGCTGCGGCAGCTGCGCGAACTCCTGCGGCCGGGCGGACTGCTGGCGCTCGGTATGGTCGAGGCGGACCTGGATCACGTTCCGCTTCCGTTCCTTGGCAGAGAGCTGCGGATCAGTGGGTATCTGAGGGAGGATCTGGAGCGGGTTCTGGTCTCGGCCGGCTTCGCCGTCGAGGAGTGCTCGGGGCATCCGTACGCACCGGCCAGTACCTCGCTGCCGCCGGAGGAACAGCTGTTCCTGCGCTGTCGACGCGTCGGCTGATCGAACCGGGACAGGGCCGGCCGCACCCGCGGCCGGTGCAACAGAACAGCTCACCGACCACACCGAATCCAGGACAGGCAGCCGTGCGCGACCAGCTCAAGACCGAGGCGGAGCAGCCGCCCGCCGTCCCGGGCCAGCGCCGCCAGGTCCCGGCCGCGGCACCGGCCCCGGCGACGGCCCTGCCGGCAGCCCCGGTACGACGGGCGGGCGCACGGCCGGAACGCACCGAGATGGCGGACCGCCTGGCGTACCTCGACTCGGCGACCCGGCGGATCAACAGCGCCCTCGACCTCGCCGCGACGCTGCGCAACATCGGCCGGGTGCTGGTCCCGACGCTCGCCGACGCCGCCGTCGTCCACCTGCGCGACCCGCTGCCCAACGTCGAACGCGAACCCGGCTTCCCTGAGGAGCTGCGGATACACCACAGCACCGGCACCCGGATCGGCCGCCGCGGCCGCCCGAGCGGTCTGGACGACCGGCGCCGCTCCCGCTACGGCGCCCGCTCGACCGCCGACGGCGGCCCGGCCACCCCGGTGACCCGCGGCGGGGCGCTCGCCCACGCCCTGCTGAGCCGCCGCCCCGCCGAGGCCGCCGTCCTCGGCACCCCCGCCGCCGAACGCGCCGAGACGCTGCTGCGCGAGCTGTACGGCACCCGCGGGGTGGCCCGGCTGGCCGCCGGCACCTCCGTCCTCGCCCTGCCGCTGCGCGGGCGCAAGGCCGTGCTCGGGCTGCTGATACTGATCCGCCGCCCTCCCGAACGCACCGGCCGCCCGGTCTTCGACGCCGCGGACACCGCGACCGCGGCGCACCTCGCCACCCAGGCCGGGCTGGCCGTGGACACCGCGCTGCGCTACGCCCGCGAGTGGGAGATCGCCAACGAACTCCAGCGCAGCATGCTGCCGCTGCGCCTGCCGCAGTCGCACGGCGTCCGGATCGCCCAGCGCTACCTGCCCGGCGAGCGCGGCGCACAGGTCGGCGGGGACTGGTACGACGCCGTCCCGCTGCCCGGCAACCGGGTCGCCCTGATCGTCGGCGACGTGATGGGCCACTCGCTCACCTCGGCCGCCATCATGGGCCAGCTGCGCACCAGCGCCCAGACCCTGGCCGCCCTCGACCTGCCGCCCCACGAGGTGCTCTACCACCTGGACGAACAGGCCCAGCGGCTCGGCCGGGAACAGCACCTGGCCACCTGCGTCTACGCGGTGTACGACCCGATCGCCAACCGGGTGGTGATGGCCAACGCCGGACACGTCCCACCGGTGCTGGTCCGCCCGGACGGCATCGCCGAGCTGGTCGAACTGGACTCCGGGGCACCGATCGGCGTCGGCGGGGTGGACTTCAACTCCGTCGAACTGCCCGCGCCGCCCGGCTCGGCCCTGTTGCTGTTCACCGACGGCCTGGTGGAGACCCGCACCCGCCCGATCAGCGACGGCCTGGAGATGCTGCGCGCCCGGATCGCCGCCGCCCGCTGGCAGTCCCCCGAGCAGCTGTGCCAGGAGGCGCTGCGGATCCTGCCGCCCGGCGACCGCGGCGACGACATCGCCCTGCTCGGCGCCTGCTTCGACGGCATCCCGGCCGGGGACGTCGCCCACTGGTACCTCCAGCCGCGCAACGAGACTCCGGGCCGGGCCCGCCGACTGGCCGCGCACACGCTGCGCCGCTGGGGGCTGGACGAGCTGAGCGAGGCGACCGAGCTGATGGTCAGCGAGCTGGTCACCAACGCCGTCCAGCACGCGACCCGGCCGGTCACCCTGAGCCTGGTGCGCACCGCCCGGCTGCGCTGCGAGGTCGGCGACGACAGCCCGCTGCTGCCGCGCCCGCGCCGCACCGGGCCGGAGGACGAACGCGGGCGCGGGCTGCAGATAGTGGCCCGGTGCGCGGACCGCTGGGGTGCGACCAGGCTGGGCACCGGCAAGGTGGTCTGGTTCGAACAGCGGCTGCCCGCGGGGATGTGACCGCGCCCCCTCCAACGCGGGGGCGCGAACGCGGGAACGCCCGGCGGGAACGGATCCCACCGGGCGCCCCGTACGGGTCGTCCGACCGCTGCCCCCGGGCCGGGGCTCCTCGGGCCGGGCCTCCTGGCGCCGGGGGCTTCCGGGGCCGGGGCCGTCAGATCCGGGTCGGCTCCACGGTCGGCTGCTCGGCCGGCTCCCGCGTCCCGTCCTCGGCCGACCGTCGCGCGAGCCGGGCCATCAGCTGCTCGCCCTCCATGTCCACCCGCGGCACGACCTTCTCCAGCCGCTTCGGGAACCACCAGGCGGCCTTGCCGAACAGCGCCATCGCGGCCGGCACCAGCGCCATCCGCACCACGAAGGCGTCCACCAGCACGCCCACCGCGAGGGCGAAGCCGATCGGCTGGACGACCGGATCGTGGCCGAAGACGAACGAGCCGAACACCGCCACCATGATCAGCGCGGCCGCCGTGACCACCCGGGCCCCGTTCCGCACCCCGGCCACCACGGCCTCGCGCGGCGCCGCGCCGTGGACGTGCTGCTCCTTCATCCCGGAGACCAGGAACAGCTCGTAGTCCATCGCCAGCCCGAACAGCACGCCGATCAGCAGGATCGGCACGAAGCTCACCACCGGACCGACCTTGGGCACGTCGATCAGCCCGTCCAGCCAGCCCCACTGGTAGACCGCGACCACCGCGCCGAGCGAGGCGGTGACGCTGAGCAGGAAGCCGGCCACCGCCTTGAGCGGGACGAGCACCGAGCGGAACGCCAGCGCCAGCAGCACCACCGCGATCCCGACGATCACCGCGAGGAAGGGCGGCAGCGCCTGGCCGAGCTTGGTGGAGACGTCGATGTTGGCGGCCGTGGTGCCGGTGACGGCGATGTCCGCGCCGGTCTCCGCCTTCAGCTCCGCCTTCCGGTCGCGGATCTCGTTGACCAGCGCCTCGGTGTCCGCGTGGTCCGGACCGGTCTGCGGGATGACGGTCACCAGCGCGGTGCGGCTCTCCCGGTCGACGGTCGGCGGCAGCAGCGTCCCGACGCCCTTGAGGGTCTGGAGCTTCGCGGCCACCTCCTGCACCGCCTGCTCGGGCCGCGGCGCGCCGTGGGCGTCCACCACGACCACCAGCGGAGCGTTGAAGCCCGGCCCGAAGCTCTCGCCGACCAGGTCGTACGCCTTGCGCGCGTCCGTCCCGGCGGCCTGCGAACCGCCGCTCGGCAGACCGAGGTTCAGGCTCGCGGCGGGCACCGCCAGGGCGCCCAGCCCGGCCAGGGCGACCAGCAGGACGGGCAGCGGGCGGCGGACCACGAAGCGGCCCCAGCGCTCGCCCATGGTGGTGCGGCCGTTGGCGGTCAGGGCCCGCTTCCAGATCGGCAGCCGGTCGATGGCCCGGCCGGTGAAGCCCAGCACGGCGGGCAGCAGCGTGATCGCGACCAGGACGGCCACCACGACGGCCCCGGAGGCGGCCAGACCCATCACGGTGAGGAAGGGCACGCCCGCGACGGCGAGTCCGGCGAGCGCGACGACCACGGTCAGGCCGGCGAAGACGACGGCGCTGCCGGCGGTCGCGGTGGCCCGGGCGGCGGCCTCCTCCGGCTCCAGGCCCTCGTCCAGGTGGCGGCGGTACCGGAAGAGGATGAACAGCGCGTAGTCGATGCCGACCGCGAGGCCGACCATCAGGGCCAGCACCGGCGCGGTGGTGATGATCTCGAAGGAGCCGGTGAGCGCCAGCAGGCCGGCCATCGTCACGCCGACGCCGACCAGCGCGGTCAGCAGCGGCAGCCCGGCGGCGACCAGCGTGCCGAGGGTGACCACCAGCACCAGCCCGGCCACCACCAGGCCGATCGCCTCGCTGCCGCCCTCGATCCGGGCCATCGTGTTGTACGCGTCGCCGCCGAAGGCCACGTCCAGCCCGGCCGCGCGGGCCGGCTCGGCGGCGGCCTTCACGGCGTCGCGCTGCCGGTCGGTGACGTCGGCGAGCTTGTGGTCGAAGGAGACCAGCGCGAGCGCGACCTTCCCGTCCGGCGAGAGCGCGCCGGTGGCGTACGGGTCCGGCACCGCGGCCACGCCCGGCACCTGGGCGATCCGGGCGACGGCCTCGCCGACCGCCCTGCTCGCCTCGGGCGTCCCGATGCCGCCGGGCGCGCCGGCGGCGAAGACGACCTGCGCGGAGCCGTGGCCCTGCGCCGGGAAGGTGTCCTTGATCCGGTCCAGGGTGGCCTGCGCCTCGGTGCCCGGGACCTTGAACTCGTCGGTGGTCTTGCCGGCGAAGGCGCCCGCGGCCCCGCCGATGGCGAGGAGCAGGGCGATCCAGACGGCGACGACGGCCCGTCGCCGCCGGAAGCAGTATCGGCCCAGTCGGTACAGGTACGTGGCCATCGGCGGTCCCTCGGGTCGGTCAGGGCAGGTCGCGTCCCACCGTAGACTGAACTTTGTCGGGCGACAAAGTTGACCGACAAGATCGCACGACACAGTTGCCCGCCCGTGGCGCTACCCTGACTGGATGGCCCACGTCCCCGCCTCCGAACGCCGACCGCAACTGGTCCAGGCCGCGATCGACCTGATGACCAGGGAGGGAATCGCCGCCGGCAGCACCCGCGCGATCGCGGCCGAGCTGGGCGTGGCGCAGGCGACGGTGCACTACACCTTCGGCACCAAGAAGGACCTCTACCGGGCGGTCGTCCAGCAGCTGAAGTCCGACTTCGTCGGCGAGGTGCGCGCCGCCTCCCCCGGCGACGGCGCGTTCGGCGAGCAGGTCCGCACCCTGGTGCTCGCGCTCTGGGAGGCCGCCACCGGCGAGCACGGACGCTGCGTGCTGCTGAGCGAGTTCGGGGCGCTGGCCATGCGCGACCCGGACATGCAGGAGATCATGCTCGGGCTCCAGCACGACATCGAGGGCACCGCCACCGAGATGCTCGACGCCCTCGCGGCCGCCCACGGCCTGAGCCTGGCGCTGCCCGCCCGCCGGATCGCCGTCCACTTCCTCGGCGGCTTCGACGGCCTGACGGCCCGCCACCTCACCCTGCGTCGGCCCGGCGACCGGCCCGACCAGGACACCCTGGAGGCACTGGAGCTCCTCGTCGCGACGACGGTCGGACTCTGCCTGGGCACCCCGGCGGCGGAACTCCGCCGGCCGGACGCCCTGCGCGCTGCGCGCTAGCTAGTGCCGCATCAGGCAACGTTCGCCCTGGTGACGATTTCGTGTAGGCGTTCGTCCGCTGCGTGCTTGTTCCGCCAGATGATGTAGCGGCGGATCATGCTGCCCTGCTCTTTGTGGCTGGCGTGGTCGGTGCCGTCGAGAGTGAAGTAGCGCAAGGCGGTGAACTGGGCCTCGATACGGTTGAGCCAGGAGCTGTTGGTCGGGGTGTAGGCGATCTCGACGTTGTTGGCCGCCGCCCACGTTCCGACCCGCTGGCACCGCTTCGTCGTCAGGTGCGGCGAGTAGTTGTCGCAGACGATGGCGATGCGCACGTCCGCCGGGTGCAGTGAGCGCAGGTAGCGGCAGAACTCCAAGAACTTGGAGCGGTTCTTGGTCTTCTTGATGTGGCCGTAGAGCTGGTCCTTGGCGAGGTCGTAGGCGGCGAACAGGTGTCGGACCCCGTGCGGTCGGGTGTAGGTCGCCCGCCGCCGGGGCCTCGGTTCACGCTCGGGATCCTTGTGCCGGCCGCCGCGTTCGGCCCACTGCCGGCCGGGGTGGGGCTGGAGGTTGAGCGGCCCGAACTCGTCGAGGCAGAAGACGACTTCTGGCTCGCCTTCCTCGGGTACGACCTCGCCGTCGGCGATCGCATAGAGGTGCTCGACGCGGGCCTTCTTGGCCGCGTAGTCGGGGTCGCGGGAGGTCTTCCAGGTCTTCACGCGTTGAAAGGAGACGCCCTCCACGCGGAGCAGGACCCGAAGGCCCTCGTGGCTGATGTCGTCGACCACCCCCTCGGCGACCAGGAAGTCGGCCAGCTTGGCCAGGCTCCAGGTCGAGAACGGCAGGCCGTGCTCGGCCGGCTTGGACTTGGCGATCTTCTTGATCTCCCGGCGCTCGGGCAGCGTGAACGTCCTCGGCCGTCCGCCCCGGTACTTCGGGTAGAGCGAGTCGAAGCCGTCGGCGTTGAAGTTGTGGATCACATCCCGGACCCGGTCCGGGCTGGTGAACGTCACCTCGGCGATCTTCGCCACGGGCATGCGCTGGGCGGACAGCAGCACCATCTGGGCCCGGCGCCAGGTCACCACCGACCCGGTGCCCCGGCGGACGATCCGCAGCAACCGTCTGCCCTCGTCGTCATCGATCTCACGGACCTGCACGCGTTCAGCCACGTGATCATTCTGACTGTCCCTCCCGGACTACGGATGTCAGCCGGTTGAGGCAGGATCCCGGCATGCTGGTGATGAAGAATCGGGCGGGCTTGCTGGCCAAGCGACCGTCGAAGCCGACCGTGAGCGCGGCAGTAGCCAATCTGCAGCGCGGCAGCGCTCTGATCCTCGAACGCGTGGATGAGGAGTCGGGAGACTGGTATGTCCAGGTCCGGATGCGTGAGGACAACACGTTCCAGCTGGAGTACCGGGAAGGCGTCCCTGCCGAGCACTACCAGACC
>NZ_JBHXEM010000107.1:0-31385 GCF_042724755.1 Kitasatospora sp. NPDC127067
CCGGGCACCCGCGTGCCCGGGGCGGCGCTGTGCGCGGTGCCGTCAGTAGGTGACGATGCCCGGGTCGGAGAGGCCGGGGGCGCCGGTCTCGACGTGGCCGGCGAGGCGGCGCACGAAGTCGGCGGTCGCGCCCGAAGTGACGGTCACGTCGTACCAGTTGCGGCAGGCGCCCAGGTCGACGGTGCACGTGACGGTCGCGCCCCGGCGGACGGTGAGGGCCTGCGGCGTGCCGCCGTAGGCGTTGGTGAGGGTCAGCACGACGTCCGCGGCGCCCGCGTTGGTGAGGGTGAGGTCGAGGTTGCCGGTGGTCGCGTTGTGGCGGGCGGTGACCTCGGGCCCGGCGGTCTTGCCGGGGTTGCGGAAGCGGCGCAGGAAGCCGTTGGGGCCGAACACGGTGAGGTCCGTGACGCCCTTGGAGTACGTGGTGTTCCAGGCGTCCGCGATCGTCCGGCCTGCCTCCGTGGTGTACGTCCACGGACCGTCGGTGCGGTTGGGCGAGGTCACCAGGAACTGGGCGCCCGCCGCCGCGCCCGCGCTGAAGGTGAGGCGGTACTTGCCCGCGGCGGTGTCGGCCGCCCCGTCCACGTACGGCGCGTAGGCCAGCGGGCGGGTGGGCTTCGCGCCCGCCTCCTGCTTCGGCATGGTGCCGGTGGCGGGCGGGGTGGGCACGTAGTCCGGGTGGCGGTTGCGGTCCGCCGGGGCGTAGCCGGCCGTCGAGGGGAGCGCCGCCGCGGTCGTGTTCGACGCGGTGAAGTCGAAGGCGGAGGTCAGGTCGCCGCAGATGGCGCGCCGCCAGGGCGAGATGTTGGGCTCCTGGACGCCGAAGCGGCGCTCCATGAAGCGGATGATCGAGGTGTGGTCGAAGGTCTCCGAGCAGCTGTAGCCGCCGGTGCTCCAGGGCGAGACGACCAGCATCGGGACCCGCTGGCCGAGCCCGTACGGTCCGGCCGAGTAGCCGATGCCGCCGCCGAAGTAGTCGGCGGTGGTCGCCACGGTGGACAGGCCCTGCGAGGCGGAGGAGGGCGGGAACGGCGGCACGACGTGGTCGAAGAAGCCGTCGTTCTCGTCGTAGGTGATGAACAGCGCCGTCCTGGCCCACACGTCGGGGTTGGACGTCAGCGCGTCCAGCACCTGGGAGACGTACCAGGCGCCGTAGTTGGCGGGCCAGTTGGGGTGCTCGGTGAAGGCCTCGGGGGCGGCGATCCAGGAGATCTTCGGCAGGGTGCCGGCCTGCACGTCGCGCCGCAGGTGGTCGAACAGACCGTCGCCCGCCTTGGCGTTGGTGCCGGTGCGGGCCTTGTCGTACAGCGGGTCGCCCGGCTTGGCGTTGCGGTAGTTGTTGAAGTAGAGCAGCGAGTTGTCGCCGTAGTTCCCGCGGTACGCGTCGCCGATCCAGCCCCACGAGCCGGCCGCGTCCAGTCCGTCGCCGACGTCCTGGTAGATCTTCCAGGAGATCCCGGCCTTCTCCAGCCGCTCGGGGTAGGTCGTCCAGCTGTAGCCGGCCTCCTGGTTGCCGAGGACCGGACCGTTGCCGGCGACCCCGTTGCCGGTGCAGCCCGTCCACATGTAGTAGCGGTTCGGGTCGGTGGAGCCGATGAACGAGCAGTGGTAGGCGTCGCAGATGGTGAAGGCGTCGGCGAGCGCGTAGTGGAAGGGGATGTCCTGGCGGGTCAGGTAGGCCATCGTGGTGGCCGTCTTGGCGGGCACCCACTGGTCGTACTTGCCGCTGTTGAAGGCCTTGTGGCCGCCGGCCCAGTCGTGGTTGAGGTCCTGGACGAACTGCATCCCGAGGTCGCTGACCTGGGGCCGGAACGGCAGCACCTCCCGCTTGAGGCCGTCCGTCTGGTGCCACACCGGGCTGCCGCTCGGCAGGGTGACCGGGCGGGGGTCGCCGAAGCCCCGGACGCCCTTCAGCGCCCCGAAGTAGTGGTCGAACGAACGGTTCTCCTGCATCAGCACGACGATGTGCTCGACGTCCTGGAGGGTGCCGGTGCTCCCGAGCGGGGCGATGGACGCGGCGCGCGCGATGCTCTGCGACAGCGACGAGAACGCGACGGTGGCACCGGCGAGTTGGAGGAAGCGACGACGATTCAGCTCTGCCATGGGTGGATTGACCTCAGCATGTCAGGAGGGTGGAGGACGGCGCCCCCAAGGACAGCGCGCGCGGGGTACCAACCGGCGGCCCGTTCATGACCGGCCGCCGTACGGCAGACGAACGCATCAAGTTGTACGGACAAGGTGTGAATCCGCTTCCGTGCGCCGCGAAGTCCACCAGCGCGCCCCGGTGCGAAGGGTGCGCAGGTGGTGCGCCGGACCGCAGACTGGGTCCCGACCCCTCACCGGAGGAACGACGATGCCCACCGCCAGCCGACCACCGGCCCCTCCCGTCGCACCCGGACGGCTCCCGCTGATCGGCCACGCGCTCGCACTGTGGCGGCGTCCGCTGGAGTTCCTCGACAGCCTCACCGCCTACGACCCGATCGTGGCCACCCACCTCGGCCCGAAACCCAGCTATGTGCTGACCGGCCCCGACCTGGTCCACCGCGTACTGGTCACCGAAGCGGCGAACTACGCCAAGGGCCGCTCCTTCGACAAGCTCCGCCCCTACCTCGGGAACGGACTGGCCACCTCCGAAGGGGCCTTCCACCTCCGCCAACGGCGCCTGGTGCAACCGGCGTTCCACCACCAGCAGATCGCCCACTACGTCGACACCATGGCGCGACTGGCCGCCGAGCGCGCCGACTCCTGGCGGCCCGGCCAGGTGGTCGACGTCACCCGGCAGATGCTGGAGCTGTCCCTCGCCATCGTCACCTCGACGCTGTTCTCCACCTCCCTCGACGCCTCCGCCGCCGCCGAGATCCGCCACGCCATGCCCGTCGTCCTGCACGGCATGTACACCCGGGTGCTGGACCCCACGAACCTGTGGCACCGGCTCCCCACACCGGGCAACCGCCGCCTCGCCGACGCCCACGACCGGCTGCGCCGCGCCATCGACCACCTGATCCACGCCGACCGGGCCGACCGGGCCGACCGCGCGAGCGGGCGGCCGGACCTGCTGTCGATGCTCCTGCAGGCCCGGGATGCCGACAGCGGCGAGGCCATGACCGACCGCCAGCTCCACGACGAACTCATCACCCTGCTGGTGGCCGGCACCGAGACCGCCGCCGGCGGGCTCGCCTGGCTCTTCCACGAACTGGGTCGGCACCCGCACCTCGACCGGCGACTCCACCAGGAGCTGCACGACCACGCCGTACTCCCCCTCACTGCCGACCAGTTGCCCCGGCTCGGCCACACCCGTCGCGTCGTCGACGAGGCCCTTCGGATGCGCAACCCCGGAGGCATCACGATCCGCCGCGCGATCACCGACGTCGAACTCGGCGGCTACCGCTTCCGCGAAGGTACCGAGTTCATCTTCAGCGCCCTCGTCCTCCACCGGAACCCCCGCCACTTCCCCCACCCCCTGCGCTTCGACCCCGACCGCTGGCTGCCCGACCGGCCCCCCGCCCCGCGCGGCGCGTTCGTCCCCTTCGGCGCCGGCCATCACCTGTGCATCGGGGAGTCCTTCGCGCGCACCGAGATGCTGACCGTGGCCGCGACCGTGGCGAGCCGCTGGCGGCTGACGCCCGCCCCGGGAGCACGGGTCCGGGGCGTCATGACCAGCACCAACCACCCCGACAACCTCCTCATGACGGTGGAACCGCGCCCAGCACCCGACTGAACCACCCGCACCGACCGGAAACCGACCACCCCGAACGCCGGGCCCGGTGCCCGGCGATCAGGTCGCGGTACCAGCCGTACGAGGCCTTCGGCGTGCGCCGCTGGGTGTCGAAAGTCGACGTGGACGAGGCCGAGGCGCTGGTGATAGCCCTCGGCCCGTCGAACAGCCTGTCGTTCCATCCGTGACGGTACTCTGCCAAGTCGTCGAGGAGAAGGTCGGCAACCACCTCCTCGACCGCGATGCGGATGCCCTCGCCGTCGAAGTCGCCGTGGTGGCGCAGGGATGCGCCGTCGTCGGAGAGTCGGCGCAGCAGGTGGATCACGGCGGTGTTGGGCCAGCCGGAGATGCAGACCAGTGGCGGGCAATGCCGGCCGAAGCTCAGATCCGTTCCGCACGGCCGGCGGGGGCCGGGCCAAGGACCACGACGGTGTCTCCCGTCTGCGGAGAAGGGATGTCGTGTTCGGTGACCGGAACCAGGCGGCCGTCGGTGCGCACCACGAACAGGGCGTCGTGCCCTGCCGGCGTCGCACCGTTCACCGGTTGTGCCACGACGTCGGCCCCGGCGCCGTACCGGCGCATCAGCCGAGGCCTGGTGAGCCCGGCACCGAACAGGATGTCACCGCCCAGGAACGGGGCGACGACGCCGTGGCTGGCGGCTGGAGGCCCGATCCGGTAGACCGGTCCTTCCACGCTTCCCCGCAGGACCACCGACGCCAGTGCGTTGAAGTCGTCCTCGGCGGTGAGAAGCAGTACCACGGTGATGCCCTCCAGCTCGGCGCCTTCCCCGGTGGCTGCCGCCAGCAGTTCTCCGGGTGCCAGCTCGAGTCCGGCTTGTTCGATGCGCTCACGCTGTTCTTCGAGACCGGCCCACAGCAGCACCTGAAGACCAGCGGCTTTCAGGGCCAGGCCCAGGTCGACCACCCAGGGCTCACCGCCCACCAGCAGCGGCCGGGAACGGCCCGAGCGCACGACCCCCAGGCGTCGGGCGACGAGCGTCGCGGTCAGCCCGTAGAGCGTCACCGTGGCGACGATGACCACGAAGGTAGCCGGGAGGATCTTCGAGGCGCCGACGATCCCCTTGTTGACGAGGCCGGCCGAGAAGGTCGAGGCGGTTGATGCCGCGATGATGCCGCGCGGTGCCATCCAGCCGAGGAAGGCGCGTTCCCTGCGGGGAATGTCAGTGCCGAGCGTGGACACCAGGGCCACCAGCGGCCTGGCGACGGCAACCAGGACGGCCGACAGTCCCAGCGCGGGGAGCAGTACGTGCCGCAGCGACTGGGGTGTCACGGTGGCCGAGATGGAGACGAAGAGCACCCCGAGGATCAGGGTGACCAGTGTCTCGAAGAACGGCCGACGCACTGGGAAGTCGAAGCGTCGCAGGTTGGTGACAGCCAGGCCCATCACGACTGCGGCGATCAGCCCGGTGTCTTCGCGGAGCACGTCGCAGACCGCCGCCACGCCAATCACCACGGCGAGCTGCGCGGTGGTGCCGAGCACCTCGCCCAGCCGCAGTCCCTGCACCAGCGCCCACAGCAGGACCGCTCCGACGGCCCCACCGGCCAGGCCGACGCCCACACTCCCCAGGAAGTGTGCCGCCCCGCTCCCGAACCGACCCCTGGTACTGGCGTCGACCGCGTGGAAGACGAGCGCGCCCAGGATCGCACCCACCGGATCGATCAGCGAGCCCTCCCAGACCAGGAGGTGCCGCAGCCGGTCCGTCGGGCGGACGAAGCTGAGCAGCGGTCCCACGACAGTCGGCCCCGAGACCACCAGGATGGCCCCGAGCATCACGGCCGCTCCGTAGTCCAGGCCGAGCAGCGGTTTCGACACGAGGGTGCCGATCGCCCAGGTGAGAAGCACCCCGATCCAGATCAGCCGGATGACGACGCGGCGCATGTGCCCCTTCAGCTTCGCCAGGTCGAGCCCGAGACCGGCGTCGTAGAGGATCACCGCCACGGCGAGCGACACCAGAGGCGAGAAGGCTGCGCCGAGCAGTCGCTGGGGATCGACGTCGCCGGTCAGCGCACCTGCGGTGAAGCCGACGGGCAGCAGGACGATCAGGGCGGGGATGTGCAGTCGGCTGGCCAGGATCTGCGAGCCGACGGCGAGCACCAGGATCAGGCTCGTCCCGATGAGGATCTGGTTCGTCGTCATGTCATTGCTCCGGCAGGCCGGTTCACCGGAGGGGCTGGTAGCGGCTCTTGCCGGCCGGCCGGCGGCCGAGCAGCGGCGTCAGGGTGACGATCGCCCGGTCCTCGTGTTCCGCCCACCAGGTGCGCATCGGCGCGAGTCCGGCTCCCGCCGAAGCGGACGCGAACGTCGTCCGAAGCTCCATCACGAACGGGGCGGCGTGCCTCGGGTGGTCAGGAGGGCAGCTCCGAGTACCACAGCCGGGCGCGCGAGCCACGCGAGCAGGACGGCAAGCCCGTTGCGTACGCCGTTCCGCGCCTGGAGGATCAGGATGAACGCGGCGATCGGCACCGGTTCCGGAGTGATCGCCAGGCCGATGAGGACGAGGTCGAGGAGCCATGGCCTCGGTCACTTCCCCCATGGCGAGATGCCCCATCTGACGGTGTGCCGCTCGCCCGGTCCGAGGGCGACGATCGACGCACCGTTGCGGAGGGCGTCCGGCGGACAGGACATCGGTTCAATGGCGACCGCGCGACGACGTTCCCCCTCCGGCAGGGTGTCGCCGGTGTACACCTGCAGGAAGTCCGCCCCCTCGCCGAGCCAGACATCCGTACCGTGTTCCCCCGACGGGTGGGCCAGGCGTACCACGGCACGACCACGGGCGTCCCGGTCGAGATCGCCGAACGGGGTGTCCAGGTGCTGGGCGCCGATCGCCCTCGGTGTGCGGAAGTCGTACGGCGTGCCCGCGACCGGTTCGACGGCCACGGGCAGGCCCAGGTCATCGGTGCGGACCCAACTCCGCGCCGGAACGGTCAGCACCGCGTCGTCGACCGTGGCCGTGCCGACGGTGAGGTAGGGATGCTGGCCCACGCCGTACGGTGCGACGCTCGTGCCCTGGTTCAGAGCGGTCACGGCCACCTCGAGGCCCTCGTCGCCAAGGACGTACTCGGCTCGGACCCGCAGGTGGAAGGGATAGCCCGGCTGCGGCCACAGCGTGACTTCCAGCACGGCTCGGCTGTCCGCCTCCTCCAGCACCTGCCACGAGGTCCAGCGGAGCAGACCGTGGATCGCGTTGCCGTTCACCGGCTCGGTCAGCGGCAGTTGCAGGTCCTGCCCGCGCCATCGGTAGCGGCCGCCCCTGACCCGGTTCGGCCACGGCACCAGGAGTTGGCCGCGCCCTCCCGTGATCCGGTCGTCGGCAGCGAAGCCGTCGAGCACCGGACGTCCGCCGATCGCGTAGTCCCGAAGGGCACCGCCCAGTTCGACGATGACCACGGACTGGCTCCCATGACGCAACGCCAGCTGCCGTCCGGTCCGGCTCTCGCGCACGCGGCCTCCTCGCACTGCCCGAGGGTGGGCACAACCCACGAACCCGGGCGCCGTGGCGGCCCGACAGGTGCAGGCCCCTCGATCGGCAGGGTGCGGGCGCGCAGGGTCCAAATCAAGCGAGACACGATCCCACCTCCGGAAGAGCTCGGTGGGTTCGCCCTTTGAGACGATTCCTGGCGCGGTGGGCGTCCCCATCAACCGTCCGGTGAAGCTCTCGATGAGATCCCGGTTCCCCGACAGCCCGAGCCGTTCGGCCAGCATGGCCCCCACCGTGCTCCTGCCGGACCCGGAAACGCCCAGAACCACGAGGATCGTCGTCCGGCGCGGTGATTCCGCGCGCTTCGTTGCCATGCCACGATCCTCGGACCGCTCGTGGGCTGTCGCCTCCCGCAGTGCCGCCGTGGGTGTCAACGGCTGTTTCGAAGGCTGATCTGCCGCCAGATCGCCCGTTGGAACCTGAGTGTGAGGACACCCACCGCGATCAGCACGACGATGTTGAGCAGAAGCTGCAGCAGTGAGCCACGCGCCTCGCTCCAGCTCGCGAAGGCACAGGACACGCCGATGTCAGCGGCCGCCGGGACCGTGGTGACCGAGATGAACACGCCGAGCAGGGCGCTCGTCCTGGCCTGGGTCAGCGACATGATCCCGACCATGCCGGCGAGCACTGCGACGGCCAAGGAGAAGAAGTTCGGCGTGTTGATCAGGTCGGAGACCGGCCTGACACCCAGCGTGAACGCCTTCGGCTGGATTCCCAGACCCCGGACCAGTAACGAGAACAGGAGTGTGAAGGCCACGGCCAGCGAGAAGCCGACGAGCAGCGCGAACAGCCCTTGCCGAATCCGCGGCCCGTTCCTCCGGTCGATGCCCAGCGCCACGCTGGTGATGGCGCCGTACTCGGGTCCCACGACCATTGCCGCGACGATCAGGATCTGGGAGTTGGTGAGGATTCCCACCGAGCCGATGATTCCAGCGATGATCAGATAGACGTAGAAGCTCGGCAGATAGGTCCCCTCGGCCCGGATACGCGCCTCGACCGCCTCCCACACCGGTGCATGCGCGAGCGCCCCGAGCTGGTGTGTCTCCGCCTCCTCCGCGAGTCCGGAGAACGCCATGTCGACCGACTCGATCACGACCGAGCCACGCCGGTCGACGTCCAGCTCACGGAGGTTGCGCAGGACCTCGTTCGCCGCACCTGCCAGCACGTCGCACTCGATGGCGTCGCCGTCCGGGTGACGTGCCGTACCCGCGAGCACGACCAGGTTGAAGACGTAGCGGTCGCCGGTCAGCATGTCGACCGTCTCGTCGGTGACGTCCGGCGGAGTCACCAGCCGGAGATGGACCATCTCCATGTAGCCCCTCCGCAGCCGGGGAAGTCCAGTGGCGGCGCGTGCGTACCGCCCGAGGCCAGTACCGCCGGGGGGACGATCGTCGGCAAGTCGAGCGGCCCGGCCGGTACCGCTTCCGGGCGGTCTGGGCCGCGGCCCGTCCCGGTCCTGCCCGCCGACGCCAGGCAGGCACGTGGCTGCTCCGTCCGGAGTACCAGGCGGGCAGACGCGTCCTTCCTGGTCACAGCGGATTCCGGGAGTCGTCGGCACCTGTCGTGGAGCGCGTGCGCGCGGCTGGTCGGATAGTGGAACGCAGGGGGTCCTCCCGAGATTGCGGAGACACCATGGACCGCTACCCGCCTATAGCCGACCACGGCCTGGTGGGCGACCTGCAGACCGCCGCGCTGGTCTCGTCGCAAGGGGTCGTCGACTGGTTCGCAGCTCCTCGCTTCGACTCACCCAGCATCTTCGCCGCCCTGCTCGACCACGACCGGGGCGGCTACTTCCTCTTCGCACCGGAAGAAACGGAGGTCACGTACAAGCAGCTCTACTACCCCGACACGGCCGTCCTGGTGACCCGGTTCATGTCCCCCGACGGGGTCGGCGAGGTCGTCGACTGCATGCCGCCCGACCGGACGGGCAAGCCCACCGACCGGCACACGCTGATTCGCGTCGTGCGCGCGGTGCGGGGCACCGTGCGGTTCGTCCTGGACTGCCGACCGCGGTTCGACTACGGCCGCGCCACTCACGTACTCGATCTCCAGGGCGAGACCGCGGTGTTCCGTGCCCCGGAACTTGCCGGATACCTGCAGAGCACCTTCCCCGTGGAACGCAACGGGGACGACGTGCGCGGAGAGGTCACGCTGAACGCCGGGCAGCTGGCGGGTGCCGCCTTCACCGTCTGCGGCCCGGACGGGGCCCCGCCCGCGCCGATCACCGTGGAGGAGCTCAACGACCAGCTCTTCGACATCGGCAACTTCTGGCAGGGCTGGCTGCGCACCTCCACCTACCGCGGCCGATGGCCGAACATGGTGAACCGCTCCGCCATCACGCTCAAACTGCTCACCTACCACCCCACGGGCGCCCCGGTCGCCGCGGCGACCATGGGCCTTCCCGAGCAGGTCGGCGGCGAGCGCAACTGGGACTACCGCTACACCTGGGTCCGTGACGGCTCACTGTCAGTCCGAGCGCTGCTCGACCTCGGATTCGTCGAGGAGGCCACCCGGTTCACCCACTGGCTGCGCGATCGCTTGGCCGAACGAGCGAGCTCCGACGGCGAGCGTCTGCAGATCATGTACCGGGTCGACGGCGATCCCGACATCCCCGAAGTGATCCTCGACCACTTCGAGGGCTACCGCGGCTCGGCCCCGGTCCGGGCCGGCAACGCCGCCATGGACCAGCTGCAGCTCGACATCTACGGCGAGGCGCTCTACGCCCTGGCCGAGGGCGGCACGGTGGGCCAACAGACGGGCTATCACGGGTGGAAGGCGCTCGCCGCCACCCTGGACTGGCTCGCCGACTCCTGGGACCGTCCCGACGAGGGCATCTGGGAGACCCGTGGCGGACGCAAGGACTTCACCTACAGCCGGGTGATGTGCTGGGCCGCCTTCGACGTCGGGCTGCGTCTGGCCACCGAGTTCAGCAGGCCCGCCGACCTCGCGCGCTGGACCACCGCCCGCAACGCCATCCTCGAGCAGGTGATGACCCGCGGGTGGAGCGACAAGGAGCAGGCTCTCGTCCAGCACTACGACGGGGACGTCCTGGACGCGTCCTTGCTGCTCATCCCCCGGGTCCGCTTCCTCGCTCCCAAGGGCCCGGGCTGGCTGTCCACGCTGGACGCCATCGACCGCAAACTCGTCTCCGACAGCCTCGTCTACCGCTACGACCCGGCCGCCTCACCGGACGGTCTGCGAGGCTCCGAGGGCACGTTCAGCCTCTGCACCTTCCTCTACGTCGATGCGATGGCCCGGGCCGGCCGGACCGAGCAGGGGCGCTACGCCTTCGAGAAGATGCAGACCTACGCCAACCACGTCGGTCTCTTCGCTGAGGAGGTCGGGCCGCGTGGGGAGCAACTGGGCAACTTCCCGCAGGCGTTCACCCACCTCTCGCTGATCATGGCCGCCACCACCCTCGACGAAGCACTCGACCGCGAACAGACCCGCTGAGCATCCATGACGACGCACACAGGATCCGCCGGCCCACCACCGCTGAGTTCGGCCGATTTCCGCGCGCTCTACCAGCGCGTGCGACGCGAGGCCTTGCGGGACACCGCCGACCGCGGCGCACTGGACACCCTCGCACCGACGCAGGTGCTGGCAGCTGCCGGTGAGGTCCGATCAGGTCGCACCGTCACGCTCGCCGCCGTCATGGAAACCCGGGCGCGCCCCGGCAATCCCGAGCCGTGCGAGCACCAGATGACCGGCGTCGTCGACGGCAACATCGAGGCGAACGGCCTGCGGTTCGCTACGGACCGCTTCGCCATGAACGTGCACGGCGACGCCGACAGCCACATCGACGCCCTGTGTCACGTCGTCTACGACGGCACACTGCACAACGGCGTGGCCGCGAGCAGCCTGACCGTGACCGGGGCGACGAAGCTGTCCATCGACGTGGCGCGGGACGGAATCGTCGGCCGCGGCGTGCTGCTCGACATCCCCCGTCTGCGCGGCGTGCCGTGGCTCGAACCCGGCGACCACGTGACCGGAGAGGAACTGGCCGCCGCCGAGACCGCGCAGCATCTGCGGGTCAGTCGAGGGGACCTGCTCTTCGTGCGGGTCGGCCATCGCCGCCGTCACCGCGAACTCGGGCCGTGGAACGCGACCACGGCTCGCGCCGGGCTTCACCCCACCGCGATGGAGTTCCTGGCGGACCGGCAGGTCGCGGTGCTCGGCAGCGACGGCAACAACGACACCGCTCCCGGCACCACGGAGGGTGTGGCCTTCCCGGTGCACGTTCTCGGCATCCACGCCATGGGACTGCACCTGCTGGACTACCTGCAGTTCGAGGATCTGGTGCCGATCTGCGAGGAGCAGGACCGCTGGTCGTTCCTCTGCGTGATCGCCCCGCTCCGGCTTCCCGGCGCCACCGGATCACCCGTCAATCCCATCGCGATCCTGTGACGTGCGAACACTTCGAGAACGGGAGCCCATCGTGGCCGACACCCAACACTACGACGTCATCATCATCGGCACCGGCGCGGGTGGCGGCACGCTCGCCCACCGGCTGGCGCCCTCCGGCAAGCGGGTGCTGATCCTGGAGCGCGGGGACTACCTGCCTCGCGAGATCGACAACTGGAACTCCACCAAGGTGTTCGTGCAGGGCAAGTACCTGGCGCAGGAGACCTGGTACGACCGGCACGGTCACGAGTTCACCCCGGAGGTCAACTACTACGTCGGTGGCAACACCAAGTTCTACGGCGCCGCGCTCTTCCGGCTGCGCCCCCAGGACTTCGGCGAGCTGCGCCACCACGACGGCATCTCGCCCGCCTGGCCCATCCGCTACGAGGACCTGGAGCCCTACTACACCCAGGCCGAGCACCTCTACCTGGTGCACGGCAAGCACGGCGAGGACCCCACGGAGGGTCCGGCCGGCGCGCCGTACGCCTACCCTCCGGTGGAGCACGAGCCGCGCATCCAGCAGCTCAGCGACGACCTGGAGAAGCAGGGGCTGCATCCCTTCCATCTGCCGATCGGCGTGAACCTCACGCAGAAGGAGAACGGGCGGGCGACCCATGACAGCGTCTGCATCCGCTGCAACCGGGTCGACGGCTTCCCCTGCCTGGTGAACGGCAAGGCCGATGCCCAGGTGGTCTGCGTCGATCCAGCGCTGAAGCACGACAACGTCTCGATGATCACGGGCGCCGATGTGCGCCGCCTGGAGACCGATCCGACCGGACGCACCGTCACCGGCGTGGTCGTGGAACTCGCGGACGGCTCGGCGGCGGGGTTCAGCGCCGACATCGTGGTCGTCGCCTGCGGAGCAGTGAACTCCGCCGCCCTGCTCCTGCGTTCGGCCAACGACCGGCACCCGAACGGGCTGGCCAACAGCTCGGACGTGGTGGGACGGCACTACATGCGGCACAACAACCTGGCCCTGATGGCGATCTCGAAGGAACCCAACCCCACCCAGTTCCAGAAGACCCTGGCGCTCAACGACTGGTACCTCGGCTCGGACGACTTCGACTACCCGCTCGGCGGCATCCAGATGCTCGGCAAGTCGGACGCCGAGCAGATCCACGGTGAGGCGCCGCGGTGGGCCGGCAAGTTCTCGCCGAACATGCCGTTCGAGGTACTCGCGCACCATGCGGTCGACTTCTGGCTGTGCGGTGAGGACCTGCCACTGCCCGACAGCCGCGTCACCCTCGACGGCGACGGGAACGTCCACCTGTCGATCGACGAGAAGAACAACACGACCGGGCTGAAGAAGCTGCAGCACAAGCTGCAGGGCATGCTCGGGCAGCTGGGCATGCACGAGCACCGCCTGCTCGACCACAGCATCTACCTGCACAAGGGAATGCCGATCGGGGCCACCGCCCACCAGGCCGGCACCGTGAGGTTCGGCGACGACCCGAGAAGCTCGGCCCTGGACGTCAACTGCAAGGCGCACGACCTGGACAACCTCTACGTCGTCGACACCGCCTTCTTCCCGAGCATCGGCGCGGTGAACCCGTCACTGACCGCCATCGCCAACGCCCTGCGGGTCGGCGACCATCTGATCGACCGGCTGCGCTGAACGCCCTCAGGTCCACACCGGACAGCGGCCGAACCGGAGGGGTGCCCGGTCGGGCTAGGGGTTGTCGCCCGGTGCCTGAGCCCCTCGCGTATCGGAGTCGGTGAGGGGCTCCAGGTCGCCGAGCGTGTCGAGACGGTAGAGCAGGACGAGGGCCGGCCCGACCACCACGACCGCGATCACCGTGACGATCGCCAACCAGCGCAACGTCTGGGCGGCTCCCGCGGCCTGTGCCACCGTCAACGATGTGGGCAGCAGGTACGGGCGCTGGGCGAGGCCCCAGGCGGCCACGGTCAGAGCGACGCCGGCCACCGAGGTGTAGCGGCACCAGCGGTACTCCCGCCGCGCGAGCAGCAGTGCGGTGAGGGCGGCGGCGAGGGCGGCGAGGATCACGAGCGCCAACCCGGCTCCATGGGTAAGGCCGTGCCAGACGTACTCGGCGTCGTGGTGGGTGACGGGGATGCCAATGACCGCCAGCACCACGATGGCTCCGAGGCTGCAGAGCGCTCGGAACCGGAAGTACCGGACCAGGTCGTCGGCTCCGAAGCGGCGCGCGTCCGCGGTGAGGAAGACGGCGCCGAGGTACGCGGTGGCCGCGACGGTGAGCAGCCCAGCGACGATGGACGTGGGATTGGCCCAGGCGTCGGAGGAGGCCGTGGTCCCGGGCGCGACCCGGCCGGAGGCGATGCCGCCGATGACCACGCCGAAGAAGAAGGGGGTGAGCAGTGAGGAGACCGCGAAGACCGCGCCGTAGATCCGCCGTCCGGCCAGGCGCCGGGTCGGCTTGCGCAGGGCGAAGCCTGCGCCGCGCAGGACCAGGCCGATGGCGGCCAGGGCCAGCGGCAGCCACATGGCGCCGAACACGGCCTGGAACATCGTGGGGAAGCCGGTCCACATGATGATGAAGACGAAGATCAGCCAGACGTTGTTGGCCTCCCAGACGGGTGCCATGGCATGGTCGATCAGCCAGCGGGGCCGCTCGCCGCGCTCGGCTCCCCCGGCCAGCAGATCCCAGAACCCGGCGCCGTAGTCGGTGCCCCCGGCGCAGGCGTAGGCGGCGACTGCCAGCACCAGGACCCAGGAAATCGCGTCGGCCATCATGACGCACCACCAGGTGACTGCGGCGTACCGGGATCCGGCGCGGTTCCGGTGGTTGCCATGGTCGCTTCCCTTGGGCCGTACGGAGTGCCGGCCTCCGGACCGAGCGCGCCGGCCTGCCCGGCCGGGCTCTCGTCGGCGATCCGCCAGCGGGTGCGCATCTTCAGCAGCACGGCGAGGAAGGCGCCGAAAATGAGCACATACACGGCCACCACGATGCCGAACATCGTCCACAGTGAACTCACGCGGGTGGCGGTGACCGCGTCGGAGACCCGCATGTTGAAGTAGACGATCCAGGGTTGGCGGCCGACCTCGGTGGTGATCCAGCCGCACTCCACGGTCAGCAGACTGGCGGCCCCGGCGACGGCGGCGCAGCGGAAGAACCACCGGGATCGGGGGAGATCACGGCGGCGCCACCAGCACCACGCATACCAGAGGGCGAGCAGGATCAGCAGGCTGCCGATGGTCGCCATGATGTCGAAGGCCCAGTGGACGATGGTCGCCTGGGTGGCGGTGGGGCGGTCGTCGGCGGCCACCGAGGTCAGGCCGGTGACCTGGGTGCTGGGCTTGAATCCGGCCAGGATGGAGTCGAGTTGGGGGATCTTGATGCCGCCGGAGATCGTTCCGTCCTCGTTGAGGCGCCCGAACAGGTACTCCGGCACGTGGGTGTCGGTGTTCCAGACGATCTCGGCGGCGGCGAACTTGACCGGCTGTTTGTGGAAGACCTGCCGGGCGAGATTGTCGCCCAGGAAGAACTGGACCGGGGTGAGGATCGCGGCGACGGTGAACGGCACGGTGAAGCCGAGCCTGTGGTACCGGTCGCGGCGTCCGCGCAGCCAGCCGACCGCGTAGACCCCGGCGACCACGTAGCCGGCGGTCAGGAACATCGCCACTACGAAATGCCAGTACTGCGGGCCGAAGATCGGTGTGAAGATCGCCTGCCGCACCGTGACATCGACCGGGTTGCCCTGGGCGTCGAGAGTGAAGCCCTGCGGGGTGTTCATCCAGGAGTTCGCCGCGATGATGCCGAAGGCTCCCAGCAGCGCGGCCAGCGGCAGCGGCGTGCCGAGCCAGAAGTGCGTCCAGGGCCTGAGCCTGCGCCAGCCGTACAGGTAGATCGCGATGAGGACGGCTTCAAGGAAGAACGCCCAGGCCTCGACGCCGAATCCGAGACCGAACACGTCCCCCCAGCGGCCCATCATCCTCGGCCACAGCAGTCCGAACTCGAAGGAGAGGACAGTGCCGGTGACGATCCCGATGGCGAACTGCACGGCCATCACCGCCGACCAGCGCCGGGCCAGCTTCAGGGCCACGGCGTCACCCTTGCGCAGCCCGCGATAGTGCATCAGGAGCGTGATGAAAGGCAGCGCGACACCGAACGGGACCAGGAGGATGTGGGAGCCCAGGGTGAAGGCCATCAGCTCGCGCGCGGGCAACGTCTGGGGTGGGGTGTTCGCGAGAAGAAGTGTGGTGCTGTGCATGTGTGCCTCGATGGCTCGATCCGTGTGGCGCTGGGTCAGTGAGCTGGCGGGGCCGGGTCGGTCGGGACGCGGGTTCCGGCGGAGGTGAAAGCGCGCTCGCGGCGGGACCCGGAGGCGAACACGATCAACCAGGTGAGCAGCGCTCCGAGCCTGCTGCGGAAGCCGGTGAGGAAGGCGATGTGGATGAACAACCAGGCCAGCCAGCCCGTGACCCCTGACACGTTCAGCCGTCCGACCTTGACGACCGCCCGGCCCCGGGAGATGTAGGCGGCGCTGCCGAGGTCCAGGTATCTGAAGGGCTTCGGCTGTTTGGTCCGGCCTTCCACGGCGCGGCGGATCGCGCGGCCCGTGTAGGCACCCGATTGCATCGCGACCTCGGCCAGGCCCGGCAGCCTGTTCAGACTCATCAGGTCGCCCACCACGCGGATCTCCGGGTGGCCGGCGATCGTGAGGTCGGGCTCGACGAGGAGACGAGGGTCACGGCGACGGGCGACCGGCGCAGCGCCCGGGCGGCGAACAACCCGGCGAATCCCCCGCCGAGGATCACCACTCGGCGGGGCGTGATGTGGTCCTCCATCGCGGTGTCAGCCGCCGGTTGCGAAGCCGGGGAAGAGCGTCATTCCGCCGTCCACGTAGAGCGTCG
The DNA here is from genome assembly GCF_042724755.1 of Kitasatospora sp. NPDC127067. Taxonomy (NCBI): domain Bacteria; kingdom Bacillati; phylum Actinomycetota; class Actinomycetes; order Kitasatosporales; family Streptomycetaceae; genus Kitasatospora; species Kitasatospora sp. NPDC127067. The sequence continues at coordinate 16,453 of NZ_JBHXEM010000107.1, forward strand.
TGCCCACCACGTAGTCGAGCAGGTCGGAGGCCACTGCCACGACGGCGTTGGCGATGTCGTCCGGGTCACCGACGCGGCGATAGGGGATCAGCCGAAGGAGGTCGGCCTCGGCCTCGGGGGTGTCCCAGGCGTCCTTGTTGATGGGGGTGCGGATGGCGCCGGGGGCGACCGCGTTCACCCGGATCTTCTTGGGCGCCAGCTCTTGGGCGAGCGTCTGCATCATCATGCCGACGCCGCCCTTGGAGGAGGCGTAGTTCACGTGCCCCGACCAGGGAATGATCTGGTGGACCGAACTCATGCAGATGATCTTTCCGGCGGCGCGGGACACCTCCGGGACGACGCCACGCCGCAGGAACTCCTTGGCCGCCTCCCGGGCGCAGAGGAACTGGCCGGTGAGGTTGACGTCGATGACCTTGTTCCACTGGGCCAGTGTCATCTCCGTGACGGGAGCGTCCCGCTGCAGGCCCGCGTTGGCGACCATGATGTCGATGGTGCCGAGCTCGTCGACCATGCCCGAGACCATCTGGACGACCTGCTCCTCGTCGGACACGTCGGCCTCGTGCGCGTAGGCACGGACCCCGAAGGCCTCGATCTCCGCGACCACCTTCTCGGCCTCGTCCGCGCCGACAACGTAGTTGACGACGACGTCCGCGCCGGCCCGGCCGAGAGCAATCGCCGTGGCCTTGCCGATGCCGGAGTTGGCGCCGGTCACCAGGGCCTTCTGCCCAGCCAGGAGCTGCGAGGGGATCACCCCGCGATTCTCACCGACACTGCCTGCCACGACTTCTCCTTCGGATCTGTGGGCGGCCCGGCGGGCAGTGACGGACCGCCCGCCCCGGTGCCCATGCTCTTCCAGGCTCCACACTTCTCGGCGAGAGAAGCACCATCAGGCACGACAAGCCCGAAGCGCCACGCAGTACTCACCCGTTCGGTAGTGAGCGCCACGCAATCGGACCAGAAAGCGCCGCACGATGCGGAGATGTCGGCTCGAATGACCCTTGACGGTCCCGACTTCAGCAAAGCGCGGAGGAATCGGACCTTCTGCTGTCAGCATCGACCGAGTCGGCACAGTAGGTAGTGTCGGGAAAGCGACTTGATGTCACCGGACGAGCCCACGGGCGATCCTGCGGCGGCGCCGCCCGCCGACCCATTCGGCCCCCTGCGGACCAAGGGCTACCTGGCGCTCCTGGTCATCTCGGCCGTCCTCGGCGTGCTCCTGTCGGCGGGCGCGTACGGCTTCCTCCAGGCCGTCGACCAGCTCCAGAAGGCGCTCTACACCGATCTCCCGAACGGACTGGGATTCCACGGGGCACCGCCCTGGTGGCCGCTGCCCCTGATGGGGCTGGCAGGACTTCTGGTGGCACTGACCGTCCAGCACCTGCCCGGCAACGGCGGCCACCAGCCGGCCGAGGGGCTCAAGACCGCAGGCGTCCCTGCGGCCGCCGAACTGCCCGGGATCCTTCTCGCAGCGCTGGCGTCGCTGGGTTTCGGCGCGGTGATCGGGCCCGAGGCGCCCCTGATCGCGCTCGGCGGAGGCCTGGCCGTGTACGTCGTCCGGCTGCTCAAGCCGGGCGTCGATGCCAGGGCCCAGGCCGTGGTCGGCGCCGCGGGAAGCTTCGCGGCCATCAGCGCCCTGCTGGGCTCGCCCCTGCTCGGAGCGTTCCTGCTGATGGAGGCGTCAGGACTCGGCGGCCCGGTGCTGGGGATCGTACTGCTGCCCGGTCTGCTGGCCTCCGGAGTCGGGTATCTCGTCTTCATCGGGCTCGGCGCCTGGACCGGGGTCGGGGCTGGCACGCTGACGATTCCCAGCCTTCCCGCAGTGAGCCATCCGAACGTCGCCCAGTTCGGCTGGGCTCTCGCCATCGGGGTGGCGGCGGCGTTCGCCGGCACGGCAGTCCGGCGCCTCGCGCTCTTCCTCCAGCCGCGCGTCAACCACAGACGGTTGCTGCTCACACCGGTGGCCGGCCTCGCCGTGGCAGGGCTCGCCATCGCGTACGCCGAGGGCGTGGGGAAGCCGCCATCCGACGTCCTGTTCTCCGGTCAGTCCGCGCTGCCCCAACTGCTGCTCCACAGTACGAGTTACTCGGTGGGAGCACTGACACTGCTAATCGTGTGCAAGTGGCTCGCCTACGGTGTGTCATTGGCGGCATTCCGGGGAGGACCGATCTTCCCAGCGCTGTTCCTGGGTGCCACGGCAGGGATCGCGCTCTCCCACCTGCCCGGGCTGCCCGTCATCTCCTCCGCCGCCATGGGCATGGGCGCGATGTCGGTCGCCATGCTCAGGCTGCCGATGACCTCCGTACTACTGGCGACCCTGCTGCTGGGGTCCGACGGCGTCACCGTCATGCCGCTGGTGATCGTGGCGGTCGTGGTCTGCCATGTCACGTCATCCAGGCTCGCCCAGCCGGAAACGTCACGACCGGCGTCCGGGCCCCCGCACGCTTCCTGATGTCGCTGTCAAGCCGTCTCGGTCACCGGGGGTGTGACGTGGTAGCACCGTCGGTCAGGATCAGGGCCCACAGGACGTTGACGCGTCGACGGGCCAGGGGCATCACGGCCTGGACGTGCCGCTTTCCCTCCCCGCGCTTGCGGTCGTGGAACTTCCGCGAGCTCGGATCGCAGCGGATGCCGACCAGCACGGAGGGTGCAGAAGACGCACTGGAGCCTGCGGTGGTAGACGCTCGGCCGGTGGAGGTTGCCCCGTTCAGTCAGGTCAAACCAACCGTGCCTGATCGAGCCGCGGGCTGAACCACTGGCGAAGACCGCCCGACCCGTCGAACACCCTGTCATCCTCCCCGAGTGCGGTGTGCAGCCATGGGTTTGCGTTTCACGAAGCCCCGCCGGACCTGCTCGATCCTGATGATTGCCACGTCCAACACGGAGCCCAACTATCAACCGTGCCAGGCTCGGTGAGCGGTGATCAGGTCGAGGCACCAGGCGTAGGAGGCCTTCGGGGTGCGGTGCTGCGTCGCGAAGTCGCCGTGGTAGCGCAGGGATGCGCCGTCGTCGGCGAGTCGGCGCAGCAGGTGGATCACGGCGGTGTTGGGCCAGCCGGAGGTGCAGACCAGTGGCGGGCAGTGCCGGCCGAAGCGCCGTAGGGCGAGGGCGAGCACACTGGGGTTCTCGGTGACGTGCACCGGTCCTGCGGGACCGGTGAATTCGCCGGGTGAGCGCACATGGGCGAGGGTGAGGCTGATGGGGTGACCGGACGCGGCGCAGATCCGGGAGATCCCGGCGACCGGGCCTGCTCCTTCGGGGCGGAGACCGACGGCGAGCACGGTGGCCGACAGTTCGTCGTCGGCGACGCCGGCTCGGCTCCAGAGCGAGCGTCGCCCCTCGGCGGCATCCGGCATGTCGGTGCCGTACAGCACCGCCAGTGCGCGCAGGACGAGGGAGGACAGCCGAGTCCCGTCGTCGAGGGCGTGCGAGTCACCGAGGAGGCGAGCGGCGAGCACAGGCAGTGGCTCGCCATCGGCCGGGAGTGCGGCCAGGACGGCCAGCGCGGCGGTCAGGAGGCCCCTGGTCCGGTCGGGAGAGCCGTCCACGAGGCCGTTGGTCCGCAGGTGGCCGACCCACTCCAGCAGGACGGGCTGGGCGGTGACCACGTCGTGGCCGGCCAACCACTCCCACAGGGCGTCGCGTTGGTCGGCCTTGCGTTCGCGCTCGGCGGCCCGATCGTGGATCGGGCCGAGGATCGCGGCCACCACGTCCCGGACGGGCCGACCGCAGGCCTCCAGCACAGCACCGTCGAGTCCCGCGAGGGGGATCGTCGGTTCGGCGCCGGGGAGCCGGTCCAGTCCGAGGAGGTCGGCCAGGGCCTCCCGGCCGGCTTCGTCGAGCGGTCCGGACCGCACCCGGCTGACGGGGCGGCCGGTCGACAGGCGGTCGTGGACGGCCGACCAGAGGGGGCGGAGTTCGGGGAGGTCGAGGGGGTGGTGGTCCGTCATGCCGGTTCTTCCGTGTCGGCTTCGTCGGGCAGCAGGTCGGCACCCGTCCAGGTGAAGCGGGCGCTGGTGACGGCATCGTCGCCGTCGCCTCCGGTGATCAGCTGGTGGACGGCGATCCCGGAGAGCTCCCGGTAGGTGCACCACTCGTGGTCGGAGGTGAGCACCAGGTCGAGGTCGAGCGCCGCGAGGAGGGCGAAGACCTGCCCTCGGTTGACGGTGTCGACGCCGACGAAGACCTCGTCGAGCAGGATCAGCCGCGGGGACTCCGGCACCGCCTCGTAGTGGGCGGCCACCGCGGCGAAGAGCGGGAGGTGGAGTGCGATGGCCTTCTCACCGCCCGACAGCGCGCCGTGGAGCTTCTTGGTGAGCAGCTGCCACCCGGCGCCGTTGGCGCGGTCCAGCTTGACGACGAACTGGTGCCAGGCCGTGTAGTCGAGGACCTCCGCGAGCTGCTCTTCCCAAGTCGCCGCCGTGTTGCGGGTCCTGGCCTCCTTGATACGGCCCCGGAAGAAGGCGTGCAGGGCCTCGCGGTCGGCTTCGGTGATCCGGGCCGGGTCCTTGAGCAGCAGTTCACGGGCTGTCCGGGTGCCGGCGGGCAGGTCGGGGTGGATCTGCCACACCAGACGGACCGCCACCCGTGAGGCGGTGCGGACCCGTTCGAGGTGGCCGTTCATCCGCTCGACGAGTTCACCGGCCTGGCGGATCCGGGACGCGAGGTGGCGGCGGGTGTCGCCGGTGAGGGTTCGGTCGAAGAGGCTCCGTTCGGCGGCGGTGATGTCGTCCTGGCTGCGGTCACGGTCGCCGGTGAGGATGGCGAGGAGGCTGGTCGCGCCGACACGGATGCCGTCGACGGTGGCGGTGAGGACGTGGATGTCCTCCTCGGCTTCGAGTTCGAGGTCGGCACGGCTGCTGAGGCTCTGGCGGGCTCGGTGGACAGCCTCGGAGAGGCGGTTCAGGGAGTCGCCGAGGTTCCTGGTGCCGTGCGGCAGGTTGGGCCATGCCGCTGCGGTCTCGCGTGCCGCTTCGAGGGTCGCGCGAGTGCCGTCCACGGAGGTGAGGACGAGGTCGAGGCCCGCGTCCTCGGGGAATCCGAGGACGCACAGGTGCCGGAAACCGCGGGCTGTCTCGTTCCGGGCCGCCACGGCCCTGTCGTGCAGGGCCTCGTCCTGGGCCGTGGTGGCACCCAGCGCACCGATGCGGCCTTCGAGGGTGAGAAGTGCCTGGGTTCCGGAGTCGATGTCACGGCGGATCCGATCGAGCGACGTCCGGAAGTCACCGATGCGGGCGGCCACTTGGCGGTAGTCCTCGCCGACGGTGCTCTCGACCGCCCGGCGCGTGGATCGGAGCCCGCGGGCGGCGGCCTCGACACTCTCTGCCTCCTCCAAGCTCTCGGCTGCCGCGCTCCTGGATGCCTCGGCATGGCTGCGCGCGGAGTTCCAGGCGTGCTGGGCGGCTGTCCGGGCAAGGTGGGCGTCGAGCCAGACATCGGCCTGTTCGCGCAACGCGTCGACGGCCGTGGCGGTCGTGTCCAGGGCGGCGCGTTCGGTCGGCAGGGCGTGCTCGGCCGAGGCGACGGCGAGCGCGCGAAGCGCGTCCGCGACCGCGTCCTCCTGTCGCGCGAGCCGTTCGACGGCCTCGCGTACGGCGTCCTCGCGGGCGCCCACCTCGGACTCGGACCGGTCCCAGAGGCGCTTGGCCCGCTCCACCTGCTGGTGGTGCGGCCGGGAGCGGAGGTCGGCTCCGAGCCGCGTCCGGCGGTCGGCGAGAGAACGCAGCCGCGTCTCGTAACCGGTGACGGTGGTGTCGGCCTCGGCCAGTTCGGCGGTGAGGTCCGCGATCCGCCGCTGTCTGGCGCGTTCCCGGGCCGCGGCGCCGATGTGGCTGGACTCCTCCTTGCTCCAGGAGCCGACCGCCGCCGCCAGCCGCCAGCTTCCGTCGGCCGCCACGGCGGCCGGATGGCCCGTCGGGAGCGTGGGGCCGTAGGCGATGCCTGCGAGCAGCCGCTGCACCCGGCTCGGCGGCACCGGGCCGTCGGGCTCGGGAGAAAGGACGTCGAGCAGCGACGGGCCCGGTGTGGGCACGGCCGCTGCCGGGTCGGCCAGGGTGTCGTGTCCGGCGACGACGAGGCCGCCGTCGGGGGCCATCCAGGCGTCGAGCAGGCCGGCCGCTTCCAGGGCCGCTTCGATGCCTGCCTGATCGGCGGGCGGCACGTCCGGCCGGAAGGCCAGCAGTCGCCACAGTGGCGCCCCCGGCAGGACCGACCGGTCGGCCGTGCGGGTCCGTGGTGGAACCGGCGGGAGATCGACCGCGGCCGCGGTGCGTTCCAGTGCCCCGACGACCCGGTCGCGCCGGGCGCGGGCGTCGTCCCGACCGGCACGGGCGGTCGTCTCGTCGGCGGTGATGGAAGTCCTGGACGGCGCTGGAGGAGCGGCGCCGTGACTCGGTGATCCGGTCAAGGACCTGCAGGAGCGTCACGATCGCGCGGCGCGCCACGTCATGCAGTTGCTCCGCCCGGGGTCGTGCCCCGTCCACAGGCCGGAACCAGGCCTGCAGCCCCTCCCAACGCGCCCGGCGCCGCTCCAACCAGGCCGGCGCGGGATCACCGTCGGCGACCGGCGGCAGCTCGGCACCCCGCAGCGCCCGCTCGTGCAGCAGGCTCACGCCCCGCCCCTCGACCCGCTCCACGGCGGAGGCGACCGCCTGTCCCCGCTGGTCGAGGTTGACGAGGAACTCCTGGAGATAGCCCACCGTCGCGGCCTTCACCTCCCGGAAGGTCGCCAGGTCGGCACCTTCGGCGCGCAGCTCGACCCCGGCGGACGCGGCCTCACCGCGCCGGGTCAGCGAGTACTGGAGGTTGCGGCGCTCGTACTCCTCGGCGGTGCGGTAGTTCTCCGCGTGGTTCTGCACGACGTCCAGCAGCTGCCACTCCCTGAGCTTCCTCAGCGCGTCCTGGAGCTCGTCGTCGTCCACCGCGTCGAGCCAGCCGACCGTCCGCAGCCGGGCGCGCACGTCGTCCAGCCCCAGCGCGGTCTCCAGCCGCTCGTTGGCCGCGCCGAAGGCCTGCAGGATCGCACCGTAGAGTTCGGCCTTCTCCCCCGTCGTGAACCGGAACATCTCCGGCGGCACCCTGCGCAACTGCTGCCCTCCCCGTTTTCCGGGCACCACAGTACGCGGACGCGCCGTCTCGGACATGCACCGGAGTGGCTCCTGCAGGCGGATCGTCGACGGGAGGAGCGCCTGCAGCAGCCGGCGCAGGTCGGAGTGCGGCATGTACAGCCGGCGCAGGTGTGCCGGAGCCTCTGGGGAGGCCTGCGTGCCGGCCGGCCCGGACCGGCTGGCGCATCGGGGAGGCGCAGGAGTCGCGGATGGTGCCGTCCGCGCCGACCGAGCCATGGCCGTCTGCCGCGCGGGTTGTGGTCACCACCGGTCCACGGCCGGCGACAGGCCTGCGGTGCGCGCGGCGACGCCCGCCTGGACAGCGAAGAGGCGGTCCCGCGCTTGCTGGTCGAGCGCGTGGAAGTGGCCGTGCGCCTCAAGGGTGACGAAGCCGTGCACGGTGGCCCAGGCCAGCATCAGGGCTTCCGCCGCGTCCGGCACCGGCGGGCTGCCGAGCCGGCCGCGTTCGGCCGTGTCGGCGACGAGTTCGACCATGTGCTCCATCGCCCGCCGGCCGGCCGCCACGGTCGGTCCGTCCGGTGGGGCCGCGTACCCGGGCACGGGGGCGCCGAAGATGAGGGCGAAGCGCTCCGGATTCCGCTGCGCCCAGGTGCGGTAGCCGATGCAGGTGGCCATGAAGCGTCCGTCCAGGTCGTCCGGCGGCACGGTCTCGCGGGTCGCCGTCAACGCGTCCGACAGGCTGTCGTACGAGTCGGCGACCAAGGCGGTGAACAGCTCGTCCCGGTCGGCGAAGTAGCGGTACAGCGCGGGCGGGGTCATTCCCATGCTGCGGGCGATGTCGGTGAAGCGGAGGTTCGCGGCGCCGCGCTCGACGATCAGGCTCAGAGCCGCGCGCTTGATCTCCTCCACCGTGTCGGCGCGCAGGCGCTCACGGCGGCTCCGCCCCCCGCTCCCGTCGGTCGCCCCATCCGTCATCGCCTCTCCATCCGCTCGCCGCGCCAGTCACCGCGTTGACAATCCGTACCCGTCGAGGGAAACGTTACGCTTCGTAAGGCACGTTATGAAGCGTAACGCTTTGCCTGGGGCGGAGCCCCTGACGACGCACGGAGGACCACATGTCCCAGGGACTGCGCGAGGATCGGCGGACAGCCGCCGGGGAGAGCGGGTCGCACAGGCCCGGCCCGCTCGGCCGAATAGCCGGTTGGAGCTTCCGGAACCGGGGCCGCACGGTGCTGCTCTGGCTGCTCGCCGCCGGCGCGGCCTTCGGCCTCTCGGCCGGCCTCGGCGCCAAGTACAGCGCCGACTACACCGCGCCCGGCTCGGACTCCAAGCAGGCCCAGCAGCTGCTGGCACGGGACTTCCCCGGGCTGGGCGGTGAATCGATCAGCCTGGTGCTGACCTCGGACGGCAGCGTGACCGACGCCGCCACCCGCGGCCGGGTCGAGGACCTGCTCGCCCGGATGGCCGAGGTGCCGCACGTCAGCGGCATCGACGACCCGTACGGCCCGCGCGGCAAGGTGTCGGCCGACGGCCGCACCGCCCTCGGGCAGATCCACCTGGACGTCGCCGTCGCCCCCGACATGCCCGAGGCGGACACCCAGCGGCTGCTCGACCTCGCCCGCCCCGTCGACGGCGGCCTGCGAGTCCACCTCGGCGGCATGGCGGTCCAGCAGGCCGAGCAGGGCGCGATCGGCTCGGAGGGCATCGGCATCGCGGCCGCCGCCCTGATCCTGGTGATCACCTTCGGCTCGGTCGTGGCCGCCGGCCTGCCGCTGCTCACCGCGCTCGGCGGGCTCGCGGTCAGCAGCGTCCTGCTGCCGGTCCTCGCCGCGATCATGCCGGTCCCGGACTGGTCGACCTCGCTCGCCGCGATGCTGGGCATCGGCGTCGGCATCGACTACGCGCTGCTGCTGGTAACCCGGTTCCGCGAGTGGCGCGCCGAGGGGCTCGAACCCGAGGCCGCCACGGTCGCCGCGCTGGACACCGCGGGCCGCGCGGTCGTGGTCGCCGGAATGACCGTGGTGGTCAGCATGCTCGGACTGTTCGCGATGGGCCTGTCGTTCATGCGCGGCGCCGCGGTCTCGGCGATCCTCTCCGTGTTCGTCGTGATCGCCGCGTCCGCCACGCTCTTCCCCGCCCTGCTCGGCTACCTCGGCCGACACATCGAACGCCTCCGGCTGCCCCAGCGCCGCGCCGCCCGGGGCGAGAGCTCGGTGAGCGCCGGCTGGCTGCGCTGGAGCAGGCTCGTCGAGCGTCACCGCGTCCTCGGTGCCGTCACCGGGGTCCTCGTCCTGCTGGCGCTCGCGGCGCCGTTCCTGGGCGTGCGCTTCGGCTTCCCCGACGCGGGCAACGACCCCGCCGGGCGCTCGAACCGGCTGGCGTACGACGCAGTGGCCGCCGGCTTCGGACCGGGCAGCAACGGACCGCTGGTCCTGGTCGCCGAGTTGGCGCCGGGCACCCCCGCCGAGGCGACGGCCGCGCTGCCCACCGCGCTGAAGGCGGTGCCCGGCGTCACAGCCGTGACCCCTCCGGTGCCCGGCTCCGACGGCCGCTCGCTGCTGCTCACCGTCGTCCCGGACAGCGGTCCGCAGTCCAGCTCCACCAAGACCCTGGTCCGCGACCTCCGCGATCACGTCATCCCGGCTGCGGTCGGCCCCGGCGTCCGGGTGCACGTCGGCGGGGCGACCGCCAGCGCGATCGACAGCACCGACAACATCGCCCGCCGCATCCCGCTGCTGGTCGGCGGCGTGGTCACGGTGTCGATGCTCCTGCTCCTGGTGGCCTTCCGCAGCCTCGCCGTCGCCCTCAAGGCCGCTGTGATGAACCTGCTCTCCGTCGGCGCCGCGTACGGCGTGGTCGCCCTCGTCCTTGAAGGGGGCACCGCCGGCCGGTTGATCGGCATCGACAGCCCCACCCCGCTGCCGGCCTTCGTGCCGGTGCTGACCTTCGCCGTCCTGTTCGGCCTCTCGATGGACTACGAGGTCTTCCTGGTGAGTCGGATGCGGGAGGCCTGGCTTCGCACCGACGACAACGCGGAGTCCATCGTCAGCGGACTGGCGGGCACCGCGCGGGTGATCACCGCGGCGGCGGCCATCATGGTCGCCGTGTTCGCGGCCTTCGTCCCGGCGCCCGACCTGCCGATCAAGGTCATCGGCGTCGGCATGGGGTCGGCCATCCTGATCGACGCCACGCTGGTCCGACTGCTGCTGGTACCGGCCGTGATGCACCTGCTCGGCCGCGGCAACTGGTGGCTGCCAGCCTGGCTCGACCGCCGTCTGCCCCACCTCCACGTCGAAGGACGCACCGAGCTCTACCAGCCGGAGCCCGCCCCCGAGGCCCCCCGCTCCCCGGCGGTGGTCGGCTAGCGGCACCAGCGGACCGCAGGCGCCCCACGACGCCGCGGTCCGCTGGTCACGGCGGAAGGCGGCGACGCAGCGCCCGGATCGGTCCGGCTGACGAGCGGGTCCGTCAGCCGACCTTCCGGGCCCGACGCATGACCGCCGGCTCGGTCCGCCGCAGGAGCCAGTAGACCACCAGGCCGTAGGCCAGGCTGAGCACCAGCAGCATTCCGGTACTCAGCAGCCAGGTCCCCGCGCTGTGCCGGAACAGCGGATCGGCCGCCAGGTTGTTGCCGGGCGAGATGGCGTGCAGATCGACGGTGGCGGCCATCGCCGCCATCGCCCAGCGGGACGGCACCAGCCAGGAGAGCTGTTCGAGTCCCGGCACCCCGTACAGGCGCAGCTGGGTGCCGGTGAAGACGACCTGCACGATGGCCAGCAGCACCAGCAGCGGCATGGTGGCCTCTTCCTTGCCGACCAGCGCCGAGACCAGCAGTCCCAGCATCATTCCGGCGAAGGCGAGCAGCGCCATCACGATGACGATCTCGGCGAGCGGCGGCAGGAAGACCCCGCTGCCACCCTCGGGTCTGAGTCGCACTCCCGCCAACGCGACCATGGTGAGCACCACGGCCTGAACCACCGTGACCGTGCCGAGCACCACCACCTTCGAGCAGAGGTACGCCGATCGGGAGAGCCCGACGGCGCGCTCCCGCCGGTAGATCACCCGCTCCTTGACCAGCTCGCGGACCGCGTTGGCGGCACCGGTGAGCACCCCGCCGACGCAGAGGATCAACAGCGCACTGAACACACTGCTGTCGGTGAGCCTGCCGCCGGCCAACGCCCGGGCCAGCACGCCCATCACGAACGGCAGCGCGATCATGATCACCACGAAGGTGCGGTCGGCGGCCAGTGCGGCGGTGTAGCGGCGCACCAGGGTGCCCAACTGGCGGTCCCAGCGCTGCGGCTGAGGGGGCGGCTCGACCGGTACGGGCCAGGCACGGCGTCGCGCGGGCCGCGGGGACCTCGGGCTGCGCTGCCCGGACGGTGCAGAGGGCACACCACTGCGCTCGGCCGCCCCCGATGGCGGCATTCCGTCCGACTCGGCCGGCCCCGACGGCGCGACCGGGGCTCGGGGCCGTTCCATGGGGTCGATGTACCGGCGGTACGCGGGCGAAGCCCGGTACTCGCCCATCCAGTCGCGGTCCTCCTGGGTCTCGAAGTTCTCGAACACTTGCGGCCACTGCGAGCACCCGAAGTACTCCAGAGCGTCGCCGGGCGGTCCGTAGTACGCGGTGCGACCGCCCGGGGCGAGCATCAGCAGACGGTCACAGAGATCGAGGCTCAGCACGCTGTGCGTCACCACGACGACGGTGCGACCGTCGTCCGCCAGGTCCCGGAGCATCTGCATCACCGAGCGGTCCATCCCCGGGTCCAGGCCGGAAGTCGGCTCGTCGAGGAAGAGCAGCGACGGCTTGGTGAGCAGTTCCAGTGCCACACTGACCCGCTTGCGCTGGCCGCCGGAGAGGCTGGCGACCACCAGGTCGGCCCGCTTCTCCAGGCCCAGTTCGGCGATCACCTCGTCGACCCGGGCGTTCCGCTCGGCCGCCCCGGTGTCGCCGGGGAAGCGCAGTTCGGCGGCGTAGCCGAGCGCGCGCCGGACGGTCAGCTGAGTGTGCAGGATGTCGTCCTGCGGCACCAAGCCGATCCGGTGGCGCAGTTCGGCGTAGTCGCGGTAGAGGTCGCGACCGTCGTAACGCACCGTGCCACCGTCGGCGGGCCGCAGCCCGGTGAGCGCGTTCAGCAGGGTCGACTTGCCCGAGCCGCTCGGACCGGTGACCGCCAGCAGGCAGTCCAGGCCGACCGGAAAGCTGATCCCGTCGAGCAGCCGGCCGTCGCCGACCGTGACCACCAGGTCGGCCACGTCGAGGGTGATGTCGCCGGTGTCGACGAACTCCTGGAGTTCGCCGTCGACCAGGCAGAACTCCGAGTGGCCGATGCCCAGCAGGTCTCCCGGGCCGATCACGGCCTCCACCACCGGTTGACCGTTGAGGTAGGTGCCGTTGTGGCTGTGCAGATCGGTGATCGCGTACCGGCCGTCGGCGGTGGTGTGCAGTTCGGCGTGGTGGCGGGAAACCTCGATGTCGGCCAGGACCAGGTCGTTGTCGGGTGCGCGGCCGATCCGCAGGGTGCGGGCGATCAGCGGATGGATGCCGGTGGGCGGCCGGTACGAGCCGGTGATCGCAGTCAGCGCAGTGGGACGCGGGACGGCGGACTGCTGCGGGGGTGCCAAGGTGAGCTCCACCTCCGGGCCGTCGCCGGGGCTGCCGAACCGGATGACACTTGTCGGTGCCGAGGTCACCGAGATCGAGGCGCGAGATCCGGCGGCCCCCGGACCAGGTGCCGTTGTCGCTGTCCAGATCGTCCAGCATCCAGTGTCCGTCGCCGAGGTGCAGCACCGCGTGGTGCCATGACACCCGGGGGTCACTGAGCGGGATCTCGCTGACCGGGTCGCGGCCAACGTGGTACGAGCGGCTCGGGGTGAGGACCCGCGAGCCGCCGGCAGTCGTCATTACCAGGTCCGGCGCAATGGGTGCGACCTGTCGCTCTCCCATGTATTCGACCATAGCCCCTCCGGCCCGCGGAGGGCTTCCGCTGGTCGAGGGGCCCGTCGGGCGCCGGGCAGGCACCGCCCCGGTCGGGCCGGCACCACCGTCGCGGGTACCGCACGGGCCGGCCGTCCGGGCACGGCACCTCCGGGCCGGGATCAGCCGTGCGCTCCGAGCCGAGGGGCACGGGGTCGTCGGGCCGGCCGGGCGGACGTTCCCGGTCGGCGGCCGCATCGGGGTACTCCCGTCGTCGCCCGGATGAACCAGTGCGGTTCGCCGGGGGTGTCGACGGGGTGGGTCGGGGTGGCCACCGGGACTCGGACGTGTCGAACCTCTGCTCGTACCCCTCCGCCGGAGAGTTGCCGACTCCTAGGTCGTATACCGCTCCCGGTGGGCGGCGATCACGTCGCGGTACCAGGCGTAGGAGGCCTTCGGCGTGCGCCGCTGCGTCGCGAAGTCGACGTGGACCAGGCCGAAGCGCTGGTGGTAGCCCTCGGCCCATTCGAAGTTGTCGAGGAGGGACCAGGTGTAGTAGCCGCGGATGTCGATGCCTTCGGCGGTGGCGCGGGCGAGGGCGTCGAGGTGGGCGGCCATGAAGTCGATGCGGGGCTGGTCGGGGACGGTCTCCTCGGTGACGGAGCAGCCGTTCTCGGTGATGGTGATGGGTGGGAGGGCCTTGCCGTAGGTGTCGCGGAGGGAGAGGAGGAGGCGGGTGAGGGCGTCGGGGACGACGGGCCAGCCGAAGGCGGTGTGGGGGACGTCGGGGATGTCGACGAGGTCGAAGGGCAGGCCCGGGTCGGTGGGGGCGGCGACCCGGGTGGGGTTGTAGAAGTTGAGGCCGAGGCCGTCGAGGCCGGGGGTGTGGATGAAATCGAGGTCTCCGGGGTGGACGGCGCCGAAGATGTCGTCGGGGACGCCGAGGGCGGAGAGGTCGGGGTAGCGGCCGAGGAGGACGGGGTCGGTGAACAGCCGGTTGTGGAGGGCGTCGTAGGCGGCTGCGGCGGCGAGGTCGGCGGGGTCGGAGGAGGCCGGCTCGACGGGGGTGAGGTTGTTGGAGAGCATCGCCTCCCGGCCGCGGTCGTGGAGGACGGAGGCGGCCAGGCCGTGGGCGAGGAGTTGGTGGTGGGCGGCGGGGAGGGCTTCGAACATCAGGGTGCGGCCCGGGGCGTGGGTGCCCAGGGCGTAGCCGAAGACGGTGTGGACGAAGGGCTCGTTGAGGGTGATCCAGGCGGGGACGCGGTCGCCGAGGCGGTCGGCCATGACGGTGGCGTACTCGGCGAAGCGGTACGCGGTGTCGCGGTTCAGCCAGCCGCCGTGGTCTTCGAGGGCCTGCGGGAGGTCCCAGTGGAAGAGGGTGGGCAGCGGGGTGATGCCCGCCTCCAGCAGCGCGTCCACCAGGCGGTCGTAGAAGGCGAGGCCGGCGGGGTTCACCGCGCCGGCGCCGGTGGGCAGGACGCGGGACCAGGCGATGGAGAAGCGGTAGCCGTCCAGCCCGAGGCCCTTCATCAGGGCGATGTCCTCGGGGTACCGGTGGTAGTGGTCGCAGGCCACCGCGCCGGTGTGGCCGTCGCGGACGGCGCCGGGGCGGGCGGCGAAGGTGTCCCAGACGGACGGCCCGCGGCCGTCCTCCTCCACCGCCCCCTCGATCTGGTAGGCGGCGGTGGCGGCACCCCAGCGGAAGTCCGCCGGCAGGTCGAAGCGGTCGGGCATGACAGCCTCCTGACGAGAACATGAGGGGCTGTCATATTACTGACGCCGCACCGGAACACCAGAGAAGGCGACCCCGGACTTCGGCGGTCGGACCCCTATTCGGCCGGAGCCGTGCGCGGCGGCCGACCGGTGCCGACCGGCGTCAGCCGACCGGCGCCGGCCGGTGCCAGCCGACGGGTGCCGACCGGCGCCGGGCCGGGGCGGAATCCCATGGA
>NZ_JBHXEM010000108.1:0-30533 GCF_042724755.1 Kitasatospora sp. NPDC127067
TTTGTCCGGGGGGGGGGGGCGTGGGCCCCCGGCTGGTGGGCCCTCCGGGGCCCCGACGGTACGGGCTCAGAGCACCTTGGACAGGAAGGCCCTGGTGCGCTCGTGCTGGGGATTGGTGAGCACCTCGCGGGGGTTGCCGGACTCGACCACCACACCGCCGTCCATGAACACCAGCGCGTCGCCGACCTCGCGGGCGAAGCCCATCTCGTGGGTGACGACCACCATGGTCATGCCCTCCTCGGCGAGGCCGCGCATGACGTCCAGGACGTCGCCGACCAGCTCCGGGTCGAGCGCGGAGGTCGGCTCGTCGAAGAGCATCAGCTTGGGCTTCATGGCCAGCGCGCGGGCGATCGCCACGCGCTGCTGCTGGCCGCCGGAGAGCTGCGAGGGGTAGTTCTTCGCCTTGTCGGCGAGGCCGACCCGCTCCAGCAGGACCATGCCGCGCTCGCGGGCGTCGGCCCTGCTCTCGCCCTTGACCTGGACCGGCGCCTCCATGACGTTCTCGACGGCGGTCATGTGCGGGAACAGGTTGAAGCGCTGGAAGACCATGCCGATGTCGCGCCGCTTGAGGGCGACCTCGCGGTCCTTGAGCTCGTGCAGCCGGTCGCCCTTCTGCTGGTAGCCGACCAGCTCGCCGTCCACCCAGAGGCGGCCGCCGTTGATCTTCTCCAGGTGGTTGATGCACCGCAGGAAGGTCGACTTGCCGGAGCCGGAGGGGCCGATCAGGCAGAACACCTCGCCCTTCGCCACCTCCAGGTCGATGCCCTTGAGCACCTCGACCGGGCCGTAGGACTTGTGCACGTTCTCGGCGCGGACCATGGGCTCGGCCGGGGCCGCGGCGTCGGCGGGGGTCTTGGTCAGATCGGTCATACGTGACCACCTCCCTCGATCCCCGGGACGACGTCGGCGGTCGTCCTCGGGGCGGGCTTCCCGGCGAACAGGCCCCGCAGTCGCTGCAGCGGGGTGGGCGGGAGGGTGCGGTTGGAGCCTCGGGCGTAGTGGCGCTCGATGTAGTACTGGCCGATGGTCAGCACCGAGGTGAAGAACAGGTACCAGAGGCTGACCACGATCAGCAGCGGGATGTTCTGGTAGTTCCGGGAGTAGATGACCTGGCCGGCCCGGAAGATCTCCTCCAGGGAGATCACGGAGACCAGCGAGGTGGTCTTGAGCATCGAGATGGTCTCGTTGCCGGTCGGCGGGATGATCACCCGCATGGCCTGCGGCAGGACGATCCGGCGCATGGTCTGGAACCGGCTCATGCCGAGCGCGTGCGCGGCCTCGCTCTGGCCCTCGTCCACCGACTGGATGCCGCCGCGGACGATCTCCGCCATGTAGGCGGCCTCGTTGAGGCCGAGGCCCAGCAGTGCGGCGACGAAGGTCGGGATCAGCACGTTGGTCTGCTCGGACCAGAACTCGGGCCCCCACGGGACGCCGATCGACAGCTTGGCCCAGATCAGGCCGAGGAAGTTCCAGAACACCAGCTGCACCAGCACCGGGGTGCCGCGGAAGATCCAGATGTAGACCCACGCGACGCCGGCCAGCAGCGGGTTCGGGGACAGGCGCATCACCGCGAGGATGATGCCGCCGACCACACCCATGAGCATGGCGAGCACGGTCAGTTCCAGCGTCACCAGCAGGCCGTGCATGATGCTGTCGTGGAACAGGTACTGACCGACGATGTCCCACTTGAAAGCGGGGTTGGTGAGGAGGGCGCTCAGCAGCATCGCCGCGAGCAGGGCGATGACGACGGCGCCCGCCCAGCGTCCGGGGTGGCGGACGGGGACGGCCTTGATGATGTCAGGCCGCCCCTTCTCCGCCGTCCCCTTGTCCAAAGAGTTCACGGTGTGGCCTCGGGGGAGAAGATGGAGCGTACGAGGGTCAGCTGACGGCACCGTTGACGGCCGACGTGGAGATGGCGCCGGCCTCGACGCCCCACTTGGTGAGGATCTGCTTGTAGGTGCCGTCGTCGATCAGCGACTGGACGGCGCCCTGGACGGCCGGGGTCAGCTTGGAGCCCTTGGCCAGGGCGACACCGTAGGGGGCCGTGCCGTAGGTCTCGCCGACCTTCTCCAGCTGGCCGCCGGACTGCTTGATCGCGTAGTCGATCACCTGGGAGTCGGCCATCATCGCCTGGTCGCGCCCGGACACCACGGCGTTGGTGACGTCCGTCTGGAGGTCGAACTTGTCGCCCCCGTTCGGGATGCCCGGCTTGCCGGCCTTGGGGCAGTCCGGGTCGCGGGTGTCCTTGATCTCGTCGGCCTGGGTGGTGCCGGTCTGGACGGCGATCTTCTTGCCGCAGAGGTCCTTCGGGTCGACCTTCTCCGGGTTGCCCTTCTTCACCGCGACGGCACTGCCGGAGTTGAAGTAGGTGACCATGTCGACGATCTGCTCGCGCTCCTTGTTGTCCGTGAAGGACGACATGCCGAGCTGGAACTTGTTCGACTGGATGCCGGGGATGATCGCGGTGAAGCCGGAGTCCTGGACCTCGGCCTTCAGTCCGAGCTTGGCGGCGATGGCGTTGGCCAGGTCGACGTCCATGCCGATGATCTTGCCGCTGTCGTCCTTGAACTCGTCCGGGGCGTAGGAGGCGTCCGCGCCCACGACGATCTTGCCGGCGGACTTGACGTCCTCCGGGACGAGCGAGGCCAGCTTGGGGTCGGCCTTGACCTCGTTGACGGTGGCGGAGGCGTTGGGGGCGCCGCCGCCGTCGCTCTTGCTGCTGCTGCAACCGGTCAGCACGAGGGAGACCGACGCGGCGACCACACCGGCTGCGAGGAGCCGGCTGCGCTGGGTACGGGTGGTCATGAGGGGGATCTCCATCCTGGGGGAGAGAGGTCGGGCGGAGCGCGCCGCGGGAGCGGCGCACCGGACCGGCGAGCCGCGCGGCTCGGTACGGGTGCGTGTCGCCGTACGTCGTCGTACGTGCAGGCCGGGTCGTGCAGTTTCCCGGGCGCGGGGGAGCCGCCCGGGGTCGTACGCGGTACTGCTTCCGCCACCCTCCGCCGAGGTGGACGTTGACCGGACGGCCTCGACCAGTGGCCGGCTCGATCCGAGATGGGGGGAATCCTGCCATCTGATGACAGTCAGGTGGCCCTCATCCAGATCAAAATCGGATAACGAGGGGTCGCACTGTCCGCTATTCGGACTTATTCCGTGCCCCTGTCACCCTGCGCATACGTATGCAGACCGGTCCGTGCCGCACCCGGCGCCCGTCGCCCGCCGGATCAGATGCCCCCGTTGACCACCGCGTTCTGCGCCGCGCCGGCGCTCACGTTCCACTTGGCCAGGATCTTGTCGTACTCGCCGCTGCGGATCAGCTGGTCGATCGCCTTGGCCAGCACGTCGCGCAACTGGCCGTCGTCCTTGCGCACCGCGATCCCGTACGGGTTGGAGGTGGACTGCCCGCCGGTCACCTCGAAGCGGCCGCCGCCGTCGGTGGTCTTCGCCGCGTAGGCGGCCACCGGGAAGTCGTTCAGGCCGGCCGTGGCGGCGCCGGAGGCGACCTCGGCCAGCGCCTTGGTGTCGCTGTCCAGCTTGTGGGGGGTCAGCGGGCGGCCGGCCCGGGCGCAGACGGCCACCTGGCGGGTGACGATCTCGTCCTGGGTGGTGCCCTGCTGGAGCGCGACGGTCCTGCCGCACAGGTCGTCCAGGCCCTTGATCCCCTTGGGGTTGCCCTTCGGGACGACGATCGAGGTGCCGGCGATGAAGTAGTCCACGAAGTCCACGCCGGGGCCGGTCTGCTTGCCGTTCTCGTCCAGGGCGTCGCGGCGCTGGCGGGTGTCGCTGAGCGCCGACATCGCCACGTCGTACTGCTTGGCCTGGAGGTTCGGCACCAGCTTGTCGAAGGGGGTGTCGACGAACTCGACCCGCACGTCGAGGATCCGGCCCAGGGCGGCGGCGAGCTCCGGGTCGAGGCCGGCCGGCTTGCCGTCCGGGCCGCGGTACTCCACCGGGGCGTAGTTGACGTCCATGCCGACCCGCAGCGCCCCGGCCGTCCGCTGGGCGTTCGGCAGCTTGCCGCGGAGGTCCTTGACCGGGTCGTCCGAGGCGGCCTGCCCGCCGCCGCAGCCGGTCAGCAGCAGGGCGCCGGCGGTGGCCAGGGCGGCGGCGGCCGGTATCGGACGACGGGCATGGCGGACGTGAAGCATGAGGGAGGCTCCTGTGGGAGGGACGAGCGGCCGCCACGGTGTCGCGCGGGTGTACGCGAAATGGCGGACAAGCGATCCTGCCATCCCGGCCTGCCGGGCCCGGCGGCGGGTGTGTCAGAATTCGTTACCGGGTGACCCCCGAACGCTCGAACCAGACCGACGAGCCCCGACAGGCTCGGGGTGCCCGGGAACGGAAGTCCTCACGCGGCTCCGTATCCGGGGCGCCGACTCCCCTTCGGATCTGCGTTCACTCCTGCGGGTGCGCGTGCGCTCATGCCGTTGCCGCCGCCGGTGCCCGGCGCTTCCGACGCCGGGCCCTGTGACGCGACGGCACGGCGATGAACCGCACGTGACGAGGACGAAAAGGCATAGGTGCGATGCCTTCGTCCGACCTACGCTCGGCCCGGAAGCACAACGCGGACAACACAAGACCCCATAAAACCCTCATCCGAGGGCGCCGCCCGACGGCAGCGCCCCGACCCTGACCCCGGGTCCGCTTCGGCGTACCCGGTTTCCGGTTTCCGGCCGGGTCGTCCTGCCCGTCGGCCGCGCGTCCTCGCCAGATCAATGACGAAGAGGTCATCGTGGCAGCGGAGATCATCAGCAGCACCCAGGACACCGACGATCCGGTCGACGCGGTTTTCGCGCTCCACCGCGGCGGCAAGATGGAGATCCGGGCGACCGTCCCGGTGCGCGACGCGGACGACCTGTCCCTCGCCTACACCCCCGGTGTCGCCCGGGTCTGCACGGCCATCGCCGAGCAGCCGGAGCTGGTCAACGACTACACCTGGAAGGCCAACACCGTCGCGGTGGTCACCGACGGCACCGCGGTGCTGGGCCTCGGCGACATCGGCCCGCAGGCCTCGCTGCCCGTGATGGAGGGCAAGGCGATCCTGTTCAAGCAGTTCGGCGGCGTGGACGCGGTGCCGATCGCGCTCGCCTGCACCGGAGTCGACGAGATCGTCGAGACCGTGGTCCGGCTGGCGCCCTCGTTCGGCGGCGTCAACCTGGAGGACATCTCCGCGCCCCGCTGCTTCGAGATCGAGCGCCGGCTCCAGGACGCCCTGGACATCCCGGTCTTCCACGACGACCAGCACGGCACCGCGATCGTCACCACCGCCGCCCTGTGGAACGCCGCCAAGGTGACCGGCCGTGAGATCGGCTCGCTGCGGGCCGTCATCTCCGGTGCCGGCGCGGCCGGCATCGCCATCGCCAAGATGCTGGTCGCGGCCGGCATCGGCGACGTGGCGGTCTGCGACCGCAAGGGCGTCGTCCACGAGGGCCGCGGCGACCTCACCGACGTCAAGGCCGAGATCGCCGGGCGGACCAACCGCACCGGCCTCAAGGGCTCGCTGGCCGACGCGCTGGCCGGCGCCGACGTGTTCATCGGCGTCTCCGGCGGCACCGTGCCGGAGGAGGTCGTCGCGACCATGGCCGAGGGCGCGTTCGTCTTCGCGATGGCCAACCCCACCCCGGAGATCCACCCCGAGGTCGCGCACAAGTACGCCGCCGTGGTCGCCACCGGCCGCAGCGACTTCCCGAACCAGATCAACAACGTGCTGGCCTTCCCGGGCATCTTCGCGGGCGCCCTCCAGGTCCGCGCCTCCCGGATCACCGAGGGCATGAAGCTCGCCGCCGCCAAGGCGCTGGCCGGCGTCGTGGCCGACGAGCTGACGCCGCAGAAGGTCATCCCCTCGCCGTTCGACGAGCGCGTCGCGCCGGCGGTCACCAAGGCCGTCGCCGAGGCCGCCCGGGCGGAGGGCGTGGCGCGGATCTGACGATCCGACCGGACATCCGCCGAACGGCCCGGGGCCGGGACACGCGTCACACCTCCGCGTGGTTCCCGGCCCCGGCCGTCGCGGCTATCGTCCGGGGCATGTTCGCTGCCTACGCCGCACGTATCGACGCCGCCGACCCGCTGAGCGGGCTGGAACTGGGCGACCTCCCCGAGCCGCAGGCCCGTCCCGGGTGGAGCGTGGTCACGGTCCGGGCCGCCAGCCTCAACCACCACGACCTGTGGTCGCTGCGCGGGGTCGGCCTGCCCGCCGAGAAGCTGCCGATGATCCTCGGCTGCGACGCCGCCGGCGTCGACGAGCACGGCAACGAGGTGGTCCTGCACTCGGTGATCGGCCAGAGCGGCCACGGGGTCGGCCCGGACGAGCCGCGCTCCATCCTGACCGAGCGCTACCAGGGCACGTTCGCCCAGCGGGTCGCGGTGCCCACCTGGAACCTGCTGCCCAAGCCCGCCGGGCTGAGCTTCGAAGAGGCCGCCTGCCTGCCCACCGCCTGGCTGACGGCCTACCGGATGCTGTTCACCAACGCCGGGGTCAAGCCCGGGGACACCGTCCTGGTGCAGGGCGCGGGCGGCGGAGTGGCGACCGCGCTGATCGTCCTCGGCAAGGCGGCCGGCCTGCGGGTCTGGGTCACCGGACGGGACGAGGCCAAGCGCGCCCGGGCGGTGGAGCTCGGTGCCGACGCGGCCTTCGAGAGCGGCGCCCGGCTGCCCGAGCGGGTGGACGCCGTCCTGGAGACGGTCGGCGCCGCGACCTGGTCGCACTCGGTGAAGTCGCTGCGCCCGGGCGGCACCGTGGTCATCTCCGGGGCCACCTCCGGCCCCAACCCGAGCTCCACCGAGCTGAACCGGATCTTCTTCCTGGAGCTCAAGGTGGTCGGCTCGACCATGGGCACCAAGGAGGAGCTGGCCGGGCTGCTCGCGTTCTGCGCCAACACCGGCGTCCGGCCGGTGATCGACTCGGTGCTGCCGCTGGCCGAGGCCCGGGACGGCTTCGCCCGGCTGGCCGGGGGCGAGGTCTTCGGGAAGATCGTCCTCACCCCCTGACACCGCGGCGGCCCGGCGCCCCGAACGGGGGCACCGGGCCGTCACCCTCCGGACCGCCGGCTCAGCCGAGCAGCCGCTTCAGCCGCTCGCCCGCGGCGCCCAGCACCGTACGGGCCTCGGCCAGCTTGTCCGCGCTCACCCCGCCGTCCCGGGCCGCGTCGCGGACCTGGTCGCGGAAGCGGTCGAGCAGCCGCTCCAGCTCGCGGGCCGGGTCCCCGGCCGGGTCGGTGCGGGCCCACGGCGGCAGGTCGGCCGCGGCGTCCGCGGCGGGCCCGTCCTTGTCCAGGTCGATCCGGGACACGGTGATCCGTTCGGCGGACCCGGCGGGCTCCTCCTGCGCACCGTGGCCCCAGCGGGCCGCGTCGGCCAGCCCGGCCAGGCCCTTGGTCAGCTCGGAGAGGCCCTCGGCCAGCCCGGTCGGCCAGTCGCCCTTCGCGGCGTGCTCGCGCACCTGCTGCTCGACCCGCCGCTTGATCCGCAGCGCCTCCTGCTGCGCGGCGGTGCGGGAGGCCTTGGCCTGCTCGCGCAGCCGGCGGGCCTCCGCCTCGGCGGCCTTCGCCTTGGCCTTGGCGGCCTTCTCCTGCTCCCGGGCGCGCTTGGCCTGCTCCTTGGCCTGCTGCTTGAACTGGGCGAACTCCTCCTTGGCGCGCTGCCAGGACTCGTTGTCCCCCCAGGGTCCGGCCCACGGGTCCCCGCCCTCGGTGCGCTCCGGCCGGGGCGCCTGCTTCGCGGCGTTCCACAGCTCCTCGCGCAGGTCCTTGGCGCTGTCCCGGACGTCCTCGCGGATCGCCCCGGCGAGCTGGGCCACGGAGTCGTGGATCTCCACCTCCAGCTCCTCCAACTCGACCTGACGGGCTTCGAGTTCGGCGCGTCCGGCGTCGGTCAGCCGGTACACCTTGCGGCCGCCCTCGGTGCTGTGGGCGACCAGGCCCTCCTGCTCCAGCTTGGCCAGCCGCGGGTAGACCGTCCCGGCCGAAGGGGCGTACAGGCCCTGGAACCGCTCCTCCAGCAGCCGGATGACCTCGTAGCCGTGCCGCGGGGCCTCGTCCAGCAGCTTCAGCAGGTAGAGGCGGAGCCGGCCGTGGCCGAACACAGGGGTCATCTCAGGCCTCCTTGGTGAGGTTCGGGGTGCCGGGGCCGGCCGGGAGCTCCTTGACCACCACCGGGCCCTCCTCCTCCGAGTCGGGGCGGCGCAGCACGGTGACCGCGCCGGAGACGGTGGTGACGTGGAGGCTGCCGCGGCCCTCGCCGAGCCGGCCGGAGATCTTCTTGGCGCCCCAGGTGCTGCTCATCTGGAGTTCCTCGAAGGTGCTGGAGACGTCGCCGCTGGTGGAGCCGGCCTCGACGGTGGCGTCGGCCAGCGAGGGGATCCGGACCACGACCGCGCCGCTGACGGTGTTGACCTTGACGTCGGTCTCACCCGCCACGTCGAGGTCCAGGGTGACGGCCCCGGTGACGGTGTTGGCCTGGATCCGGTCGGCGGTGCCGGCGATCACGGTGAGCTGCCCGGAGACGGTGTTGACCTTGAGCCGGCCGCCGACCGCCTGGGCGTCCACGTCGCCGGTGACGGTACTGGCCTCGATCCGGCCGGTCACCCCGGCGAGGGTGGTGTCGCCGTTGGCGCTCTGCACCGAGACGTGCCCGCTGACGCCGCTGACGGTGGCGTGCGCCGACACGGTGCCGACCTTGACCTCGACGTCGGCCGGGACGGTCACGGTCACGCCGGCGATCCGCTTGCGCTTGAAGGAGCCGAAGAAGTTCTTCACCGAGCCGACCGACTTGAGCCAGTCGCCGAACTCGCCCCAGCTGTTGATGTCCTTGTAGGTGACCGTCAGGACGCCGTCCACCAGGGTCACGTGCAGGGGGTCGCCGACCAGCTCGGTGACCTCCAGGCGGGCCGGGCCCTCGGCCGCGACCACGTTCACCGTGCCCTCGATGGTCCGCACGTGCAGCGTGCGCACCGACTCGTCGAAGGTGATCCTCTCGGTGCCCTCGACCGTCCACTGGCTCATCTCTGCCGCCTCCCGTCGCGGATCGCGATGTATCGCGTTCTCTTTTAAAGACGATATATCGCGTGCTGGCAGAGTCAAGCGTGCCGGCCCCCGATACCGACCCCGATCCGTCCCCGATCCGTCCCCGAGACCTCCCCTACGGGGACGGCGGGGCTCCGTACCCGAACACGCGCGAGGCCCGGGAGGCGGTTGCCTCCCGGGCCTCGCGACAGCCGTCACCGGGTCACTCGTCGTCCTCGTCGTCGAGCCGCGCCAGCCAGGTGGCCAGCCGCTCGACCGGGACCTCGAAGTCCGGGTTGAGGTCGACGAACGTGCGCAGCTGCTCGGCCAGCCACCCCAGGGTGACCTCCTCCTCGCCGCGCCGGTTCTCCAGTTCCTCGATGCCTCGGTCGGTGAAGTACACGGTTCGCTCCGGTCCGATGGGGATTGACCCGGTCAGGATAGTCCGGGGCCGATCAGCCGTTGTAGCGGTAGTAGCTCAGCGCGATGCGGACCGCGTCGGTACCCGTCTCGTGGCTGATCATCTTGACGATCGCGACGCTGCGGTCCTTGCGGTTGCGCACGCAGAACACCCGCCCCGGCGGGACGTCCGCCCAGGTGAGCTTGGCGGTGGGGTTCTGGTCGATGGCCGAGGAGCACTGCTCGGGGGTGAGCGAGCCGTCCCGGCTGATGTACCGGTCGAAGTCGGTGTCCACCCTGGGGCCGGAGCTGTCCGGGTCCATGAAGGTGGCCGAGCCCCCGGACGGGCCCACCTTGCCGGCCGCGAGTTCGAAGCCGTAGTCGTGGCCGGGCGAGCCGAGCTCCCGGTCGGTGTAGACCGCGACGTAGGCGCCGCCGGGCAGCGGGGTCCCGGATGCCGTGGGGGCGGACGGCTGCGTGGGCCCGGGAGTGGGGGTGGTCGGGGCCGCGCTCGGCTTCTGGCTCTGGGGGGCCGCCGGGGTGGTCGCGGGCGGCAGCGGGTCGGAGGTCCTGGTGACGGTGACCTCGGGGGCCGGCCCGGCCGCCGACCCCTTGCCGTCGTCCAGCTTCTTCATCAGCACCACACCGCCCGCGGTGCCGCCGACCGCCATCACCAGGGCGACGGTGAGCAGCACCTTCCAGGACACCCCGCCCTTGCGTGCGGGTGCGGGTGCGGGTGCGGGTGCGGGCTCCGGGGCGGGCGCGGGCGCCGGGGCGGCGGTCACCGCCGGGCCGGGCGGCGGGGTGTCGTGGGACGGCGGCTCCGGCCGGTGGAACCCGACGGTCGGCGGGGTGGGCAGCACCGGTGCGGTCGGCGACTCGGTGGGCGGCTGCGGGGCGCCGTACGAGCCGACCGGCGGCGGCGCGAAGCCGGACGGGGGCGTCGCCGGCTGCTGCGGGTGGGCCGCGGTGGCCGGGTGTGTCGGCGCGCCGGCGGGCGGCGGGGGAACGGCCGGCATCGCGGGCAGCGGGGTCGGCGGGGTGGCGGGCGCGGCCGGCAGCGGGGTCGGCGGGGTCCTGGGGAGGTCCGAGCGGCGGGTGATCTCGGTGCTGACCTCGCGCGGCAGCCAGTCGTCGCCGAACCGCAGCTGGCCGCCGACCTCCGGGTGGTTGCGGGCGACCTGGATGATCTCGGCCGGAGTGGGGCGGTCCTCCGGGGACTTCGCCAGGCAGCGCTGGATCAGTTCGCGCAGGTCGGCCGGGACGGCGGTGAGGTCCGCCTCCTCGTGCACCACCCGGTAGAGCACCGCGGTGTCCGGGCCGTCGCCGAACGGCGCGGTGCCGCCGGCCACGTACGCGGCCAGGGCGCCGAGCGCGAAGACGTCGGTGGCCGGGGTGACCGGGCGGCCCTGGGCCTGCTCGGGGGACATGAAGGCGGGGGAGCCGATCCGGTAGCCGGTGCCGGTCAGCGCGGTGGCGTCGGCGGCCCGGGCGATGCCGAAATCGATCACCCGCGGGCCGTCCCCGGCGACCAGCACATTGGCGGGCTTGAGGTCGCGGTGGACCACCTCGACGCTGTGGATCGCCTGGAGGGCCTCGGCGATGCCGCCCATCAGCAGCAGTACGGTGCGCACCGGCAGGGCGCCGTTCTCGCGCACCACCTGCTGCAGGGACGGGCCCGGGACGTACGCGGTGACCAGCCAGGGGGCGTCGCCGTCCAGGCCGCCGGAGTCGATCACCTGCGCGGTGTAGAGCCCGTGGATGCGCTGGGCGCTGCTGACCTCCTGGGCGAAGCGGCGGCGGAACTCGCCGTCCTCGGCGAACTCCGGGCGCACCACCTTGAGTGCCACCGGGCGCCCGCCCGGGGTGTAGGAGAGGTAGACCCGGCCCATGCCGCCGGCGCCAAGCCGGGCGAACAGCCGGTAGCCGCCGACCTCCCGGGGGTCGTCCGGGAGGAGCGGCTGGAAGACCGGAGGAAGCTTTCCGGCGTCCCGAGGCGTGTCGGCGGTCATGCGGTGATCCCCCTGGGAGAGCGGTGAGGCGGTACGGCCGCGGCGGCCGGGGCGCGTGGACGGGCGCCCGGTCGCCGGACGGCGAGCCATAACCTATCGATCCGTCAGGAGTCCGCGCACGGCGGTTCCGGATTGGTTGCAGAGCTGGAACCGAACGGGCGGCGGGCACCAACGCCCGTGGCCCCGCCCTCCCGATGGGGAGGACGGGGCCACGGGCGTTCGGACCGCGGGGCTTCGGCGCGTCAGAGCGCGAAGACCTCCTCGACCAGTGCCTGCTGCTCGGCGGCGTGCCGCTTGGCCGAGCCGACCGCCGGGGACGAGGCCGCCGTGCGGGCGACCCGGCGCAGCCGGGCGTCGCCGCCGGTGCGGCCGATGACGACCTGGAGGTGGTCCACCAGGTTCATCGCGATGAACGGCCAGGCGCCCTGGTTGGCCGGCTCCTCCTGCGCCCAGACGAACTGGACGTTGTCGCCGTAGCGGGCCAGCTCCTCCTGGAGCTCGGCCACCGGCAGCGGGTAGAGCCGCTCGACCCGGACGATCGCGGTGTCGGTGACGCCGCGCTCGGTGCGGGCGGCCGCCAGGTCGTAGTAGAACTTGCCGGCGGTGATGACCACCTTGCGGACCTGCGCCGGGTCGACGGTGGAGTCGCCGATGACCGGGCGGAACGAGCCGGACAGGAACTCCTCGGTCGCACTCGCCGCGGCCTTCAGACGCAGCATCGACTTCGGGGTGAAGACGACCAGCGGCTTGTGGTGCGGGTTGTGCGCCTGCCAGCGCAGCAGGTGGAAGTAGTTCGACGGCAGGGTCGGCATGGCGACCGTCATGTTGTTCTGCGCGCACAGCTGGAGGAAGCGCTCCGGGCGGGCGGACGAGTGGTCCGGGCCCTGGCCCTCGTAGCCGTGCGGCAGCAGCAGGGTGACGCCGGAGTGCTGGCCCCACTTCTGCTCGGCGGAGGCGATGTACTCGTCCACCACGGTCTGCGCGCCGTTGACGAAGTCGCCGAACTGCGCCTCCCACATGACCAGCGCGTTCGGGCGGGTCAGCGAGTAGCCGTACTCGAAGCCCATGGCCGCGTACTCCGACAGCAGGCTGTCGTAGACGGTGTAGCGGGCCTGGTCCTCGGTGAGGTACTGCAGCGGGGTGTAGTCCTCGCCGGTCTTGCGGTCGATCAGGACGGCGTGCCGCTGGCCGAAGGTGCCGCGGCGGCTGTCCTGGCCGGCCAGGCGGACCGGGTGGCCCTCCATGAGCAGCGAGCCGATGGCGAGGGTCTCGCCCATCGCCCAGTCGATGGTGTTGTCCTCGACGGAGCCGGCGCGGCGCTGGAGCTGCGGCAGCAGGCGCGGGTGGACGGTCAGCCAGTCCGGGTGGTTGACCTGGGAGGCGGCGATCCGCTTGACCATCTCCTGGGAGATGCCGGTCTGGATGGAGACCGGGAAGTCGGCGACCGGCTTGCCCGTGGTGGTGTCGGCCGGTGCCTGGGCCGCGTCGCGGACCTCGGCGAAGACCTTCTCCAGCTGGCCCTGGAAGTCCTGGAGCGCCTGCTCCGCCTCTTCCATGGTGATGTCGCCGCGACCGATCAGGCCCTCGGTGTACAGCTTGCGCACCGAGCGCTTCTTGTCGATCAGGTCGTACATCAGCGGCTGGGTGAACGACGGGTTGTCGGCCTCGTTGTGACCGCGGCGGCGGTAGCAGATGAGGTCGATCACCACGTCCTTGTGGAACTCCTGGCGGAACTCGAAGGCGAGCCGCGCGACGCGGACCACGGCCTCCGGGTCGTCGCCGTTCACGTGGAAGATCGGGGCCTCGATCATGCGCGCCACGTCGGTGCAGTACATCGAGGAGCGCGAGGACGCCGGTGCGGCGGTGAAGCCGACCTGGTTGTTCACCACGACGTGCACGGTGCCGCCGGTGCGGTAGCCGCGCAGCTGCGACATGTTCAGGGTCTCCGCGACGACGCCCTGGCCGGCGAAGGCCGCGTCGCCGTGGATCTGGATCGGCAGCACCGGGAAGGTGGTGCCGCCCTGGTCCAGGATGTCCTGCTTGGCGCGGGCGATGCCCTCGACGACCGGGTCGACCGTCTCCAGGTGGGAGGGGTTCGCGGCGAGCGAGACCTTGATGGTCTCGCCGTCCAGGCCGGTGAAGGTGCCCTCGGAGCCCAGGTGGTACTTGACGTCACCGGAGCCGTGCATCGACTTCGGGTCGAGGTTGCCCTCGAACTCGCCGAAGATCTTGCCGTACGGCTTGCCGACGATGTTGGCGAGCACGTTCAGGCGGCCGCGGTGGGCCATGCCGATGACGGCCTCGTCGAGGCGGTGCTCGGCGGCGGCGTCGATGGTCGCGTCCAGCAGCGCGATCAGCGACTCACCGCCCTCCAGCGAGAAGCGCTTCTGCCCGACGTACTTGGTCTGCAGGAAGGTCTCGAAGGCCTCGGCCGAGTTCAGCCGACGCAGGATCCGCAGCTGCTCCTCGCGCTCGGGCTTCGCGTACGGCTTCTCCAGGCGCTCCTGCAGCCACTTGCGCTGCTTCGGGTCCTGGATGTGCATGTACTCGATGCCGACGGTGCGGCAGTAGGTGTTGCGCAGCAGGCCGAGGATGTCGCGGAGCTTCATCATCTTCTGGCTGCCGAAACCGCCGACCGCGAACTCGCGCTCCAGGTCCCACAGGGTGAGGCCGTGGGTGGTGACGTCCAGGTCGGGGTGCTTGCGCTGCTTGTACTCCAGCGGGTCGGTGTCGGCCATCAGGTGGCCGCGGACCCGGTAGGAGTGGATCAGCTCCATGACGCGGGCGGTCTTGTTGACCTCGTCGTCGTGGGTGGTGGCGACGTCGGTCGCCCAGCGGACCGGCTCGTACGGGATCCGCAGCGACTCGAAGATCTCGTCGTAGAAGCCGTTCTCGCCGAGCAGCAGGCGGTGGATCTCGCGCAGGAACTCGCCGGACGCCGCGCCCTGGATGACGCGGTGGTCGTAGGTCGAGGTCAGCGTCATGATCTTGGAGACGCCCAGGCGGGACAGGGTCTCCGGGGCGGAGCCCTGGAACTCGGCCGGGTACTCCATGGCGCCGACGCCGACGATGGTGCCCTGGTTCTGCATCAGGCGCGGCACGGAGTGCACGGTGCCGATGCCGCCGGGGTTGGTCAGCGAGACCGTGACGCCGGTGAAGTCGTCCATGGTCAGCTTGTTGGCGCGGGCCCGGCGGACGATGTCCTCGTAGGCCTGCCAGAAGCCGAAGAAGTCGAGCGTCTCGGCCTTCTTGATGGCCGCGACGACCAGCTGGCGGTCGCCGTTCGGCTTGACCAGGTCGATGGCCAGACCGAGGTTGACGTGCTCCGGCTTGACCAGGAAGGCCTTGCCGTTCTCCACCTTGTAGCTGTAGTTCATGCCCGGGGCGGCCTTGATGGCCTGGACCAGGGCGTAGCCGATCAGGTGGGTGAACGAGACCTTGCCGCCGCGGGCGCGCTGCAGGTGGTTGTTGATGACGATGCGGTTGTCGATCAACAGCTTCGCCGGCACGGCGCGGACCGAGGTCGCGGTCGGCACCTCCAGCGAGGCGTCCATGTTGGTGGCGACGGCCTTCGCCGGGCCGCGCAGCTGGATCAGCTCGGGGCCGGCGGTGGCGGCGGCCGCGGCCGGCGCCGGGGCGGCGGCCTTGGGAGCCGGGGGCGCGGCGGGCGCGGCGGCGAGCGGAGCCGGAGCGGCGGCCGGGGCCGGGGCGGCGGCGGGCGCGGCCGGAGCAGCAGTCGCGGCGGGCGCGGCCGGAGCAGCAGCGGGCGCGGGGGCAGCGGCAGGGGTCGGCGCGGAGCCGGCCTGGGTCGCGGCCTGGGTCACTGGGGTCACCTCGGTACCGGGCTTGTAGTCGGCGAAAAAGTCCCACCAGGCTCGGTCGACCGAGTTCGGGTCCTGGAGGTACTGCTGGTAGATCTCGTCGACGAGCCACTCATTGGGGCCGAAGCCAGTGGAGCTTGCCGAGCTGTTGGGGGTTTCAGGGGACTGTGGCGACACGGCGGCAACCGCCCTCTTCCGCTTCCTTTTGGGATGTTTGGACAGCGGGGATTAAGGCTACGCCCCTGACCAGTGATCGCGCAGTCCCCGGGGCCCAGGCGTCGCCCAGATCACAGTGCTGACCTGCACTTTGGCTGAAAAAGTGCGTTAGAAAGCCGCATCTGAGGGGAACCGATCGGTGCCGATCAGTGGGCATAGTAGGACCAAAGCGGACAAAAACTCGGTCGAATCCTCTAACGATCTTCGTATGCCTCTGTGTCGGATCTGTGACAAATGTCCCGACCGTCACCTGGGCGCGGTCCGGGCAGCCGGACCTCGATCCGGCAACCGCGCGGGGACTCGGCCACCGCGATCCGCCCGCCGTGCAGGTCCACCGCCCAGCGGGCGATGGCCAGACCCAGTCCGGTGCCGCCGTCCGCCCCCGGTCCGGCGGCGGTCGCGGTGCCGCTGCGGCTGAACCGGTCGAAGACCCGGGTGCGGTCGGCCGGCGGGATGCCGGGGCCCTCGTCCTCGACCTCCAGCAGCAGGCCGCCCTCCTCGCCCTCCGGTCTCGCCCGCACCGTCACGGTGCCGCCGGGCGGGGAGTGCTTGCAGGCGTTGTCGACCAGGTTGGCGACCACCTGGTGGAGCCGTTCCGGGTCCGCCACGCCGGTCAGGCCGGTGGGGCTGACCTCCAGGGCCAGCCGGACGTCCCCGCGCCGGGAGAAGGCGCCGCCGGCCGTGGCGCCGTCCACGGTGACCCCGCGCAGCACGCCGTCCAGGAACTCGCGCACCTCGAAGGGGCGGGCGTCCAGGTCGACCACGCCGTCGTCGATCTTGGAGAGGTCGAGCAGGTGGGTGACCAGCCGGCCGAGCCGCTCGGTCTGCTCCAGCGCCGCTCCCAGGGTGGCCGGATTGGGCTGGACGACGCCGTCCACCACGTTCTCCAGGACGGCGCGCAGCGCGGCGATCGGCGTGCGCAGTTCGTGCGACACGTTGGCGACCAGCTCGCGGCGGTGCCGGTCGGCGGCCTGGAGGTCGGCGGCCATGGCGTTGAACGCGGCCGCCAGCTCGCCGATCTCGTCGCGCGAGCCCGCCTCGACCCGGCGGGTGTAGTCCCCGGAGGCCATCGCGCGGGCGGCGGCCGTCATCTCGCGCAGGGGGGCGGTGAGCCCGTGCGCGAGGAACTGCATGAAGAGCAGCGAGGCGATCATGGAGAAGACCATGATGATCCGGATCTGGGTCTCGGACCGGATCGCCACGACCACCATCCCGGTGGCCAGGAACACGGAGACGATCACGAGCAGGGCGAGTTTGCCCTTGATCGAGCGGACCGGATCGAGCGGCCGGATGTCGGCCCAGACCCGGCGGGCGGCGCGGGCGGCCAGGTTCTGCTGCCGCGTGCCGTCGGATTCCCCGTTGCGTTGCTGTGGAAAGGTCATTGTCCCCTGTGGTCCCCGCGTCGTCCCCCCGCGTGGTGGCACGGCGTCGTCCGGACACGGGCCCCCCGGTGGCCCGTCTCCCGGTCGATGCCGTCAGGAGAGCGGGGCCTCCAGGGCGTAGCCGACTCCGTGGACGGTGCGGATCCAACTGGCGCCGATCTTCCGGCGCAGCGCCTTGACGTGGCTGTCCACCGTGCGGGTGCCGGACGCGTCGGTCCAGTCCCAGACCTCGGCCAGCAGCTGCTCGCGGGTGAGCACGGCGCGCGGCTGGGCGGCCAGGCAGGCGAGCAGGTCGAACTCGGTCGGCGTCAGGTGGACGTCGCCCGAGGCCAGCCGGACCCGGCGCTGCACGTGGTCGATCTCCAGCTCGC
The DNA here is from genome assembly GCF_042724755.1 of Kitasatospora sp. NPDC127067. Classification (NCBI taxonomy): domain Bacteria; kingdom Bacillati; phylum Actinomycetota; class Actinomycetes; order Kitasatosporales; family Streptomycetaceae; genus Kitasatospora; species Kitasatospora sp. NPDC127067. Next base: position 17,201 of record NZ_JBHXEM010000108.1, read on the forward strand.
CGAACCGCAGGCTGCCCAGTGCGGGCGTGCGGGCGGCCTGCTGGGCGCGCTCGACGCGGCGCAGCAGGACGTTGACGCGGGCGGCCAGTTCGCGCATCGAGAACGGCTTGGTCATGTAGTCGTCCGCGCCCACGCCGAGGCCGACCAGCAGGTCCGTCTCGTCGTCGCGGGCGGTCAGCATCAGCACCGGCACCGGGCGCTGGGCCTGGATCCGGCGGCACACCTCCAGCCCGTCGAAGCCGGGCAGCATGATGTCGAGGACCACCAGGTCCGGCTGCCAGGTGTGGAAGCCGTCGACCGCGCCGGGGCCGTCGTGGGCCACGGCGACCTTGAAGCCCTCGGCGCCCAGCCGGGCGGCGATCGACTCGGCGATCGTGGGCTCGTCCTCCACCACCAGGACTCTGCGCTGGCTGCTCACAGTGCCACCGGTGTTGTGGTTGTCCTGCTGAATTTCTGTCACGGTCACGCCACCGCCCCCAGGGCTGCGGGCCGGCCACCTGTGGGGATGGCGGGGCTCCGCTCGTAGTCTTGTTCCGTCGTGGACTGTGCCGGGTCCGCCGTCCCGTCGCGCGACCGGGAGCCGAGGACGGATGGTCGGCCGCCCACTTCTCCCGCGCACTTCGCAGCGTACGGACAGCGGATGCTTCCCGGCAGGTGGACCGGACGTTTCCGGCCCGTGGGCCGGCTGTCGGGCCGCCCTCGGACCCACTGCACGAGTGGGCACGGGCCGATACCTTACCCGGCGAATTTTCACTGCGTAACGGTACGTATGCAGTTCAGTTGACGCCAAGTCGCCGGTCAGAGGCCCTACTGCCGCGTTGCGGGGGAGAAGGTCTGGACCAATGTCGGGAATCCCGCCGTCCGCTACGGCGGTGTTCTTCACGGGCTTTTCCCAGGTGCCTCTCAGAACCTCGACGTACCGTGGCCACGACAAACCCCGACCGGGCGGAACCCGCGGCGCGCGCCGGTACGTTGGGCCCGGGCGGGGAGCCGGTGGCTGCGGCGTGGAGCGGAGGCGGCATGGCGGGACTCGGACGGAGTGCCGACGGGTGCGGGGGTGCGGGAGCGCCCTACGGAATGCTCCGTCTCGGGCTGCGCACCGGCGTCCTCCAGTGGCTGCTGGAGCGGGTGCCGACACCCCGGAGCACGCCCTTCACGCTCGGGTACCTCGCCGTCGTGGGCGCCACCACGACCTTCGCCGGGCTCGCCGACCCGGAACTCGTCCAGCGGCTGCAGGAGGCCTCCAGCTCGGACGGGCACAACCTGCTCCAGCATCCTTTGCGTGCTCTTGTGCTGAGCGGATTCTGGGTGGCCGGCGAGGTGTGGATGCCCTACCTGTGGGGATTCGCCCTCACCCTCGCCCCGCTGGAGCGCAGGGTCGGTCCGGCCCGGGCGGCGGCGGTGTTCGCGGTCGGGCACGTCGCGGCCACGCTGCTCTCCCAGGGGGTGGTGATCACCGCGGTGGAGACCGGGCGGATGGCGCCCGAGGCGATGGACCACCTGGACATCGGGGTCAGCTACGGCGTGCTCGCCTGCCTGGGCGCGGTGGCCGGGCTGCTCTCCTGGCGCGGGCGGCTGCTCGCGCTGGGTGGTGCGGGGCTGATGATCGCCCAGCAGATCGCCGCCGACAAGGACGTGATCACGGGGGTGGGGCACCCGGCCGCGGTGCTCACCGGGGTCGCGCTGTGGCGCTGGCTGCGCCGGGTGGAGCGGCGCCCGCCCCGGCCGCGTCCGGCTGTCGCGACGGCCGCCGGCGGTGCGCCCGCGCGGGTGTGGACGGCGCGGTGACGCCGCCGTCCGGCCGGGGCCGTCCGGGCCCCGGGGGCCTCGTGCCGGGATTCCCCGAGGTGCGCCCACCCCTCTCTTGACGGAGTCGGGCGCGGGCTTCCCGGCCCGATGCGTGTTCGCTCACGGCGAACAGAGCGCCGGGAACATCCGGCGGCCGCCAAGCCTTAGTCAGGTCGACTCAAGTTCACTGACTGGGGAGAGATCATGGCATCGACGTCCACACCGCTCACCCTGCCCGTGCTGCCGCTCGACGACGAGGTCGTCCTGCCGGGCATGGTCGTGCCGCTGGACCTGAAGGACGCCGAGGTGCGCGCCGCGGTCGAGGCCGCCCGGGCCGCCGCCACCGGCACCGGCAAGCCGCAGGTCCTGCTGGTCCCGCGGGTGGACGGCTCGTACGCGGCGGCCGGCACCCTGGCCACCGTGGAGCAGGTCGGCCGGCTGGCGGACGGCGATCCGGCGGCGCTGGTGCGCGCCGTGCGCCGGGTCCGGATCGGGGCCGGCACCACCGGCCCCGGCGCCGCCCTCTGGGTGGAGACCACGCCGTTCCGGGAGTCCTCGGTGGGCACCCCGGTGGCCGGCCGGGCCGCCGAGCTGGTCAAGGAGTACAAGGCGCTGTCCACCCAGTGGCTGCGCAAGCGCGGCGCCTGGCAGATCGTCGACCGGGTGGCGCAGATCGAGGGCGTCGGCGAGCTCGCCGACAACATCGGCTACGCGCCCTTCGCCACCGCCGAGCAGAAGCTCAAGGTGCTGCTGGAGGCCGACCAGGTCGCCCGACTGGAGTACGCGCTCACCCTGCTGCGCGACCACCTCGCCGAGGAGGAGGTCAACGACACCATCCGCAAGGACGTCGAGGAGGGCGTGGCCAAGCAGCAGAAGGAGTTCCTGCTCCGCCGCCAGCTGGAGGCCGTCCGCAAGGAACTGGCCGAGCTGAACGGCGAGGCGGCCGACGAGGAGGGCGACTACCGCGCCCGGGTCGAGGCCGCCGACCTGCCCGAGAAGGTCCGCGAGGCCGCGCTCAAGGAGGTCGACAAGCTGGAGCGCTCCTCCGACCAGTCGCCCGAGGGCTCCTGGATCCGGACCTGGCTGGACACCGTCCTGGAACTGCCCTGGAGCGAGCGCACCGAGGACGAGTACGACATCGCCGGCGCCCGCGCGGTGCTGGACGCCGACCACACGGGCCTCGACGACGTGAAGGACCGCATCGTCGAGTACCTGGCCGTCCGCAAGCGCCGGGCCGACCAGGGGCTCGGGCCGGTCGGCGGCCCGCGGGAGGGGCAGCGCGGAGCGCTTCCCACGAGCGGTACCGGTGGGCGACGGGCGGGCGGCGCGGTGCTGGCCCTGGTCGGCCCGCCCGGCGTCGGCAAGACCTCGCTCGGCGAGTCGGTCGCCCGCGCCATGGGCCGCAGGTTCGTCCGGGTCGCGCTCGGCGGCGTCCGGGACGAGGCGGAGATCCGCGGCCACCGGCGCACCTACGTCGGCGCGCTGCCCGGCCGGCTGGTGCGGGCGATCAAGGAGGCCGGCTCGATGAACCCGGTCGTCCTGCTCGACGAGATCGACAAGGTCGGCTCCGACTACCGGGGCGACCCGGCCGCCGCCCTGCTGGAGGTGCTGGACCCGGCGCAGAACCACACCTTCCGGGACCACTACCTGGAGGTCGAGCTCGACCTCTCCGACGTCGTCTTCCTCGCCACCGCCAACGTGCTGGAGGCCATCCCCGAGCCGCTGCTCGACCGGATGGAGCTGGTCCGGCTGGACGGCTACACCGAGGACGAGAAGGTCGCCATCGCCCGCGACCACCTGCTCCCGCGCCAGCTGGAGAAGGCCGGTCTCGGCGGCGGGCAGGTCGCCGTGGACGATTCGGCGTTGCGCAGCCTCGCCGGGGAGTACACCCGGGAGGCGGGCGTGCGCACCCTGGAGCGCTCGATCGCCCGGGTGCTGCGCAGGATCGCCGCGCAGGCCGAACTGGGCGAGCGCGAGCTGCCCGCCCGGGTCGGCCCGCAGGACCTGCGCGCCCTGATCGGCCGGCCGCACCACGTGCCGGAGTCCGCCCAGGAACCGGCCGAGCGCCGCACCGCCGTCCCCGGCGTGGCCACCGGCCTCGCGGTGACCGGCGCCGGCGGCGACGTCCTCTACATCGAGGCCTCGCTGGCCGACTCCGAGACCGGCGGCACCGGGCTGACCCTCACCGGACAGCTGGGCGACGTGATGAAGGAGTCCGCGCACATCGCGCTCTCCTACCTGCGCTCGCGCGGCGCCGAGCTGGAGCTGCCGGTCACCTCGCTGCGGGACCGCGGCGTGCACCTGCACATCCCGGCCGGGGCCGTCCCCAAGGACGGGCCGAGCGCGGGCATCACCATGACCACGGCGCTGGCCTCGCTGCTCTCGGGCCGCAGGGTGCGCACCGACGTGGCGATGACCGGCGAGGTGTCGCTGACCGGGCGGGTGCTGCCGATCGGCGGGGTGAAGCAGAAGCTGCTCGCCGCCGACCGGGCCGGGGTCACCACGGTGATCATCCCCAGGCGCAACGAGGCCGACCTGGACGACGTCCCGGCCGAGGTGCTGGAGCGGCTCACCGTCCACCCGGTGGCGGACGTGCGGGAGGTGCTGGAGCTGGCGCTGGAGCCGGCCGGGGCCACGGTGCTGGTGGCCGCCTGACCGCCGGCCCGGGCCGCCCGCACCGCCGGCCCGGGCCACGCGCCGGAGCTCCGGGAGCCGCCGGTCCGACGGCCGCCGGCGACCCGAACGGGCCACCGGCGATCTGAAGGGCCGGCGGCACCCCCGCGTGCGAGACTGCGGAGATGCCGTCCCCCACGCAGCGCGCCCTGGCCCGGGTGCCCGACCGGCTGCGCCCCTTCCTGGTGCGCCACCGCCGGCTGGTGAAGTTCCTGCTGGTCGGGAGCGGCTGCTTCGTGCTCACCACGGTGATCAACTTCGAGCTCAAGTTCACGGTGCTGGAGCACAAACCGGTGGTCGCGCTGACCGTCGCGACCGTGATCGGCACCGTCGTCTCCTACGTGCTGAACCGCCGCTGGGCCTTCCGGGCCGCCGGCCGAAAGCGCGAGGTGCTGATGTTCGTCCTGGTCAGCGCCGTGGCGATCGCCGTCAACGACGTGCCGCTGGTGGTCTCCCGGTACCTCCTGGACCTGCGCGAGCCGTACATCGGGCCCTTCGAGCAGGAGGTCGCGGACTTCCTCAGCGGAATGGTCGTCGGCACCTTCGTGGCGATGCTGTTCCGCTACCGGGCGATGCGCCGGTGGGTCTTCGTCCCGCCCGCCGGGCGGACCCGGGCCGAGCCCGTCCCGGTGCCGACGGCGGTGCCCCCGGAACCCGACTACGCTGCACCCGGGATGCCACCGGATGTGCCGTAAAGGGGCGAGGTGAGCCTTATGCGTGAGCCGGACCCGGTCCGGACCGGGCCCGCCAGCCAGCAGGGGATGCGCCGGGCCAACCTGGCCCTGGTGCTCGGGACGATCGCGGGCGGACCGCGCTCGCGCGCGGAGGTGGCCGCCGGGACCGGCCTGACCAGGGCCGCCGTCTCCTCGCTCGCCGAACAGCTGATCGCCGCCGGCCTGGTGGTCGAGGAGGGCCCCGCCGCGCCCAGCGGCAAGGTCGGCCGTCCCGGCACCGCGCTCGGCCTCAACCCGGACGGGCCCGGCGGCCTCGGCGCCGAGATCGGGGTGCGCCACCTGGGCGCCTGCGTGGTGGACCTGCGCGGGGAGGTCCGCGCCTGGCGGCGCCGGGAGGTCTCCAACCACGGGCGCGAGCCCGCCGCCGTGATGGCCGACCTCGCCCACCTGCTGCACGAGGCCGTCACCGAGTCGGGGCTGCGCCCGGCCGGGCTCACCCTGGCCGTGCCCGGGCTGGTCGGCGGCTCCGGCGGGGTGCTCCAGCGGGCCGCCAACCTGGACTGGCAGGACGTCCCGCTGGCCGCCGCACTGCGCCCGGCGCTGCGGGCGGCCGGCGGCGGCGTGGCCGGGCTGCCGATCGAGGCGGACAACGAGGCCAACCTCGGCGGACTGGCCGAGCGCTGGCTGGGCGCGGGCCCGGACGACTTCCTGTACGTCTCCGCCGAGGCCGGGGTGGGCGCGGCGATCGTGGTCGGCGGCCGGCTGCTGCGCGGGGCCGGCGGCTTCGCCGGCGAGTTCGGCCACGTGCCGGTCCACCCCGACGGGCCGCGCTGCGCCTGCGGGGCGAACGGCTGCCTGGAGCAGTACGCGGGCGAGGCGGCGGTGCTGCGGGCGGCCGGTCTGACCGGAGCCCGGGGCGACTGGGTGGCGCTGCTCGCCGACCGGGCCGGGGCCGGGGAGCGGGCCGCCCTCGCGGCGCTGGCCGGGGCCGGTGCCGCGCTCGGCACCGCGGCCGCCGGCGCGGTCAACCTGCTGGACCCGGCCGAGGTGGTGCTGGGCGGCGGCTACGCCCGGCTGGCGCCCTGGCTGCTGCCCGCGATGCGGGCCGAACTGGCCGCCCGGGTGACGGTGCGGCCCTGGTCGGAGGACCGGCTGACGGTCTCCCGGCTGGGCCGCCGCGGCCCGCTGCTGGGCGCGGCGGTGCGGGTCGTCCGGGCCATCGTGGCCGACCCGGGGCCGCTCGCGGCGGGGTGAGAGGCCTCCGGGCCGTCGTGGCCGACCCGGCCGACCCGGCCGACCCGGCCGAACTCGCGGGGCGCGCCGGGCCCCGGAACACGCGCCGGGCCCCCGGCCGTGGTGGCCGGGGGCCCGGTGACGGGACGGGAGCGGGCGGCTCAGTCCTCGGTGGGGACCAGCGCGCGGCCGCCGGAGCGCGGGCCGCGCAGGACGGCCAGCAGGGCGACGCCGATGCCGATCAGCGCCCAGACCACCAGGACCAGGATCGGCAGCCCCAGGTTGGTGGAGTCGAAGTAGGCGACCGACTTGGCCGCGCTGGTGCCGGCGCCGTTCGGGATCCACGAGCTGATCGCCCGCCAGAACGGCGGCATCATCGGCGCCGGGTAGACCCCGCCCGCGCTCGGGTTGCCGAGCACCACGAAGATCAGCACCGCGATGCCGATGCCGATGACGTCGAACAGGCACTGGAGCGCCATGGTGAAGGCGCCGACCGAGAACACCACCAGCGCACCGACGGCGCCCAGGCCGAGGATCGAGCCCGGCAGCGCGTCCAGCACCGGTCCGGCGATCACCGTGCCGAGCACGCCGGCGCCGATCGAGTACAGCGCGAGCACGCCGAGGCGGATCACCAGGCGGTGGACGTTGGCCGGCTTGGAGCCCGCGCTGATGCCCAGGATGGAGGCGACCAGGTAGCCGCCGACGCACCAGCCGATCACCAGGTAGAAGGCGGAGAGGCCGTTGGTGTCGCCCTTGGCGAGCGGCACCACGTCCTGGACCTTCACGGTGCGGCCCTGGCTCTGGTCGATCGCGGTGGTGATGGTCTCGGCGGCCTTGGCCGCGGACGGGCCGCGGGCGCCGCCGACCAGCAGGGTGTCCTGGGTGCCGGTCGGGTCCACGACCAGCGCCGCGTAGATCTTCTGGTCCTTGATCTGCTGGGTCGCCGTCTCGGCGTCCGGCGCGGTGAGGGCCTTGACGGCGTCGTTCGGCACCGACTCCAGCGCGCCGACCAGCTTGGGGGCGACCTGCGGCGGGGCGACCACCGCGATGGAGAGGTTCTGCGGGGCCGGCTTGTGCAGCGCCCCGATGTAGGAGGTGATGAAGCCGAGCTGGAGCAGCAGCACGCCGATCACGAGCAGTGCCGCGCGCGGGGTGACCGCACTCTTCAGTTCGGCGAGGAAACCCTGCCCCGGGGCTGCCATCCACATCTCCTTGCGTAACGGGGAAAAACGGTACTTCCAGAACCGATACTTCATACCATGAAGTAGTTGGCTTGTCGCACCTCCCGCGCCGGGCCGAGGCCGGCGCCGCTACGCGATACTGGCGCGGTGAGCGACGAGGATGCCCTGGTGGCGGTGGAGCGCGAGGTCGCGCTGATGTTCCGGCGGGGCCGGGCCAGAGTGGCGGAACTCTCACGGCGGGTGCACCCCGGGCTGGAGGGGATGGCGTACAGCCTGCTCGGCTACGTCGAGCAGGCCGGGCCGGTGCGGGTGACCGACGTCGGCGTGCACTTCTCGATCGGCAAGGCGACGGTGAGCCGGCAGATCCGCACGCTGGAGGAGCTGGGCCTGGTGGCCCGGGAGACGGACCCGCTGGACCGCCGGTCCGCGCTGGTCTCGCTCACCGAGGACGGGCGGCGGCGCTATCTGGCCGCGCAGGGCGTCCGGATGCGGCGGGTGCGCGAGGTGATGGACGGCTGGTCGCCGGAGGACGTGACCCGCTTCGCGGAGCTGCTGCACCGCTTCAACGACGTGCTGGGCGAGCCGCCGGCCGAGTGATCCGGCGGCGGTCGCGCGGGCCTCCGGGGCCCGCGGGCGAGGGCTTTACTTTCCCTTGAAGAAAGTTGCCTAATTCAACCATCCAGTCTTATGGTTGCTTACGGCAACGAAATTTCATGATCCGCGTATCCCGCGCGCTCGCCGAAGGACCCAGATGACCGTGACCACCGAGGCCGCGAGCGGAACCGCCGCAGCGGCCGACAGTCAACAGATGACGCACCGGCAGGTGATGGAGGCGCTCTCCGGCCTGCTGCTCGGCCTCTTCGTGGCCGTGCTCTCCTCGACCGTCGTCTCCAACGCCCTGCCGCACATCCTCGCCGACCTGCACGGCGGCCAGTCCGCGTACACCTGGGTGATCACCGCGGCCCTGCTCACCCTCACCGCCTCCACCCCGATCTGGGGCAAGCTCTCCGACCTCGTCAGCAAGAAGCTGCTGCTCCAGATCGCCCTGCTGATCTACATCGGCACCTCGGCGCTGGCCGGCCTCTCGCAGAACACCGGCGAGCTGATCGCCTGCCGGGCGCTCCAGGGCATCGGCGCCGGCGGTGTGGTGGCGCTCGGCCAGATCTGCCTGGCCGCGATGGTCCCGGCGCGCGAGCGCGGCCGCTACAGCGGCTACTTCGGCGCGGTCTTCGCCCTCGCCACCATCGGCGGACCGCTGATCGGCGGCGTCATCGTGGACACCTCCTGGCTCGGCTGGCGCTGGTGCTTCTACGTCGGCATCCCGTTCGCGCTGGTCGCGATCCTGGTGGTGCAGCGCACCCTCAAGCTTCCGGTGGTCAAGCGCAAGGCGAAGATCGACTACCTGGGTGCCCTGGTCATCACCGGCTCGGTCAGCCTGCTGATGATCTGGATCACCCTGGCCGGCAAGAACTACGCCTGGCTCTCCTGGCAGACCGCGGCCATGGTCGGCGGCGGCGTGCTGCTGGGCGCCCTGGCCGTCGTGATCGAGCGCCGCGCCGCCGAGCCGATCATCCCGCCGAGCCTCTTCAAGCACCGCACCGTCACCCTGGCCGCGCTGGCCAGCGTGCTGGTCGGCGTCGGGATGTACGGCGCGACCACCTTCCTCAGCCAGTACTTCCAGCTGGCCCGCGCCAAGTCCCCGACCATGGCCGGCCTGATGACCCTGCCGATGATCCTCGGCCTGGCCGTCTCCTCCGCGGTGGTCGGCCGGCTGATCACCAAGTACGGCAAGTGGAAGGCCTACCTGGTCTCCGGCACCGCGCTGCTCGCCGTCGGCTTCGCGCTGCTCGGCACCGCCCGGGCCGACACCAGCTACGTGCTGCTCTCCGTCTACATGGCGATCACCGGCGTCGGCCTCGGCCTGACCAGCCAGAACCTGGTGCTCGCGGTGCAGAACACGGTGCCCCGCAACGAGCTCGGCGCGGCCAGCTCGGTGGTCACCTTCTTCCGCACCATGGGCGGTGCGATGGGCGTCTCCGCGCTCGGCGCGCTGATGTCCAACAAGGTCTCCCACTACCTGGCCGAGAACCTGGCCGCGGCGCACGTCCCGGCGTCGCCCGCGGCCTCCGGCGGCGGCATCCCGGACCTGGCCAAGCTGCCCGCCCCGATCGTGCCGCTGGTGACGGACGCCTTCGGCCACGGCGTCGGCACCATCTTCCTGTGCGCCGCCCCGTTCGCGGCGCTGGCCTTCGTCACCGTGCTGTTCATCCGGGAGACCGCGCTGAGGACCACCACCCAGGAGAGCTGACCGGCCGCCGGGATACGCGAACGGGCCGGGGAGTGCGAAGGCACTCCCCGGCCCGTCGTGCTGGGTGCGGCTACTTGCCGGCGATCAGCGACAGCCCGTAGAGGACGGCCCCGCCGCACAGCGCGAAGCAGACGCAGGCGCCGGCCAGGGCGAGCCTGCCGCCGCCCGCGGCCCCGGCGCCCCCGCCCTCACGGGCGGCGACCAGGGCGGCCTCGCGGCGGGACAGCGCCAGGATGCCGAGCGCGAAGACGCAGACGACGGCGACGGTGATGCCGAAGCTGAATCCGGCGGTCTGGGCCAGGGCGTTCCACTTGATGTGCATGGTGAGTGCTCCTCAGCCTGCGGCGCTCAGGCCGCGACCGTGGTCGAGGCGGGGGTGGGGGTGTTCGCGGCGGCGCCGGCCGGTGCGACCTCGACCGGGGTGACGTCGACGTCGTTGACGTTGTCCGCGCCGACCGGCTGGCGGCGGGAGATCACCCACATCGCGCCCGCGCCGGCCACCAGCACGACGCCGACCAGGGCGACGCCCCAGCTGCCCTGCTCGGCCAGCAGGGCGGCGCCGCCGGAGACCACGGCGGCGGCCGGCAGGGTCAGGCCCCAGGTGTAGACCATGCGGCGGACCAGGCTCCAGCGCAGCTCGCCCTTCGGGCCGCCGAGGCCGGCGCCCATGATGCCGCCGGAGCAGACCTGGGTGGTGGAGAGGCCGAAGCCCATGTGCGAGGAGGTCAGGATGACGGTCGCGGCGGCCGACTCGGAGGCGAAGCCCTGCGGCGGGCGGATGTCCGCCAGGCCCTTGCCCATCGAGCGGATGATCCGCCAGCCGCCCATGTAGGTGCCGAGCGCGATCGCGGCGCCGGCGGAGACGATCACCCAGGTGGGCGGCAGCGCGCCGTGCGGCAGGGCGCCGACCGAGACCAGGGTCAGGGTGATGATGCCCATCGTCTTCTGGGCGTCATTGGTGCCGTGGGCGAGCGAGATCAGCGAGGAGGAGAAGATCTGGCCGGTCTTGAAGCCCTTCTCGGTGGTCGCGGAGTCGCCCTTGCGGGTGATCACGTACGCCAGCTTGGTGGCGCCCCAGGAGGCCAGGCCGGCGACGAACGGGGAGGCGACCGCGGGGATGAGGATCTTGGTCACCACGGTGTCGAAGTTGACGCCGTTCATGCCGACGCCGACGATCGTGGCGCCGATCAGACCGCCGTACAGCGCGTGCGAGGAACTGGACGGCAGTCCGCGCAGCCAGGTCAGCAGGTTCCAGAGGATGGCGCCGGCCAGGGCCGCGAAGATGATCTCGGGATGGACGCCGGCCTTCTCGTTGACGATGCCGCCGGAGATGGTGGTGGCGACCTTCACGGACAGGAACGCGCCCGCGAAGTTGAGCAGGGCCGCGATGGTGACCGCGACCTTCGGGCGAAGAGCTCCGGTCGCGATCGCGGTGGCGGCCGCGTTGGCGGTGTCGTGGAACCCGTTGGTGAAGTCGAAGGCGAGCGCCGTGATGATCACAACGGCTACCAGGAACGAGATGTGTTCCATACCCAAACAATCGTCGTAGTTGTCGCACGGACGTTGGTGACGTCGCGACCGTAGGTCTGCTTGGTAAACGGAAGGTGAACTGGGCCGGGAATCGTGGTTCCGATGGTTGACTCGCAGTGACCACTGGATTTCATCGAGGTGACATACGGCGCACTGAACTGGACATTAGCGAAGAACGCGCCGGTTCGACCCGGTTTGCTGAGAGCTGTCTCACAGGTCCATCGAGAATTAACCTCCCGGTCCGCATGCGCCCTGTTTCCGGCGAGTAACCCGTGGGAGGATCTGCGGGATCCGGGAAGCCGGGACAGGGGCAGTGCGCGGCGGGGAGGACCAGGCCATGGGCGGGGCGGGACAGAGAGCGGAGACGGCACGCGTACGGCCCTGGGTGCGGGCGGCGCTGCGCTGCGGAGCCGTCCTCGCGGCCGCGGCGCTCGCACTGCCGGTGGGCGCCCAGGCCGCCTGGGCCGCGCCCGACCCGGGAGTCGGCCAGATCGCCGCCGACGCCGACCCGCTCGCCGCCGCCAAGGCCACCCTCGGCCCGCTGCTCGACCGGCTGCACGGGCTCTACCAGAGCGCCGAGGCCGCCACCGAGCAGTACAACGGCGCCGTCGCCAAGGCGGCGGACCAGCAGACCGCGCTCACCGACCTCCAGGGCCGGCTGGACCGCCAGCAGAAGCAGGTCGACGCGGGCACCGACATCGCCTCGCAGCTTGCCGCCGCGCAGTACCGCAACGGGGCCGCGTCGGCCTACGCGGAGCTGCTGCTCTCCAAGGACCCGTACGAGGCGGTCGTCATCGCCGAGCTGCTCGCCTCGGCCAGCCGCTCGCAGTCGGAGTTCCTGGACAAGCTGAAGAGCGACCGGGACGCGCTGGACGGGCTGAAGAAGCAGACCGAGGAGGCGCTGGCGACCGCCCGGACGCTGGTCGTCCAGCAGGACGCGGCCAAGGCCAAGGCGTCCGCCGACCTCACGGCGGTCGAGCAGATGGTCTCCTCGCTGACCGGCGCCCAGCGGACCGAGCTGGAGCAGCTGGAGAAGGCCAAGGCGGACGAGGCGCAGCTCGCCTTCCTCGCCTCCGGGGCGCTCGGCAAGGGCGAGCGCACGCCCTCCCAGCAGGGGCGCGCGGCCATCGCCTTCGCGCTGGCGCAGGTGAGCAAGCCGTACCTGTGGGGCGGCACCGGCCCGGACGCGTACGACTGCTCGGGCCTCACCTCGCAGGCCTGGCTGCACGCGGGCAAGCCGATCCCGCGCACCAGCCAGGAGCAGTGGGCGCAGCTGCCGCACGTGGCGCTCAACCAGTTGCGGCCCGGCGACCTGGTGGTGTACTTCCAGGACGCCTCGCACATCGGGATGTACATCGGCGGCGGGCTGATCGTGCAGGCGCCGCGGCCCGGCGCGTTCATCAAGATCTCGCCGATCGGCTCGATGCCGATCCTCGGTGCCGTCCGTCCCGACCCGTCCGGCGCGGCGGACGACGCCGGCGGCGCCTGGAAGGTGCCCGACCTCCCGTCGGGCTGGGACGCCGTCACGCCGATAGCGCCGAGCCCGGCCCACCAGGTGCCGGCCACGCCGGCCCCCGGCGGCGAGGTGACGCCGCCGGCCGTGCCGCAGACGCCGGGCGGGACGCCGACCACGCCGGGCGGCACCGGTACGCCGACCGACCCGGGGACGCCGTCCGGCGGCACGCCCACCACGACCCCGACCGGCACCCCGACCGGGACGCCGACCGGGCCGGGCACCCCGAGCGGGACCGGCACGCCGAGCGGGACCGGCACGCCCACTCCGACCGGGACGGGCACCCCGACGGGGAGCCCGAGCGGCACCGGCTCGGCGACCGCCTCGGCCCCGGGCAGCGCGACGGCCACGCTGCCGCTGGGCACGCCGACGCACTGACGCCGCGGCACTGACACCGCAGCACGCGGGCCGCCCCACGTCACCGGACGTGGGG
>NZ_JBHXEM010000109.1:0-30411 GCF_042724755.1 Kitasatospora sp. NPDC127067
GGCCCCCCGCGGCGGACGGGTCCCGGGTCCTCGCCGACCCCGGCCTCCCCGGCGGCCACCTGCGGCTGGGCCCGCCGGCGCTGACCGGCGACGGCGTCAAGGACGCCTCGGCCGTCCTCGACACCCGGACGGGCCTCGGCTGGAGCGTCGACCTCTCCTTCCGCGGCTCGGCCGGCGACGCCTGGGCCCGGCTCACCGGGGAGGCGGCGTGCGCCGCGCCCGCCGACCCCGCCCGCCGGGTCGCCATCGTGCTCGACGACCGCGTCCTGTCCGCCCCCGGTGTCCAGGACAGCGTGCCCTGCGGGCAGGGGATCACCGGCGGTTCGACGCAGATCACCGGCGGCTTCTCGGCCGACGAGGCCCGCGACCTCGCCGCCCTGGTCAAGGGCGGCGCCCTGCCGGTCCCGGTGACGGTGATCGAGCAGAGCACCGTCGGCCCCACCCTCGGCGCCGAGGCGATCCGGGCCAGCGCCCTGGCCGCGGCCATCGGCCTGCTCTGCACCGGGGCCTTCATCATCGCGGTGTACCGCCTGCTCGGCGTGCTGGCCACCGTCGCGCTCGCCCTCTACGGACTGATCTCGTACGCCGCCGTGGTCGCGCTCGGCACGACGCTCACCCTGCCCGGGCTGGCCGGCTTCGTCCTCGCCATCGGCATGGCGGTGGACGCCAACGTGCTGGTCTTCGAACGGGCCAGGGAGGAGTACACCGCTCCTCGGGCGGCCGGCCCCGGCAAGGAGCGCGACCTGCGGCGCCCGCTCCGCGTCGGGTTCGCGAAGGCGTGGAGCGCGGTGGCCGACTCCAACGTGACGACGCTGCTCGCCGCCGGTCTGCTCTTCGTGTTCGCCACCGGCCCGGTCAAGGGCTTCGGGGTGACGCTCTCGATCGGCGTGCTGGCCTCGATGTTCTCGGCCATGCTGATCACCCGGCTGCTCGCCGAGTGGGCGGTGCGCCGGCCCGCCGTCGTCCGGCGGCCCACCCTGACCGGCATGGCCACCGTCGGCCGGCTCCGGACCCGGCTGACCCGGCGGCCGCCCCGGCTGATGCGCCACCGGCGGCGCTGGCTGGGCGCCTGCGCCGGCCTGCTGCTGCTCGCCCTGGCCGGGATCGGCGGGCGCGGCCTGGACTTCGGCGTCGAGTTCACCGGCGGCCGGGTGGCGCAATACACCGCCGCGCAGCGGGTCGACGCGGACGCCGCCCGCGCGGCGGTGGTCGGCGCAGGGTTCCCGCAGGCCGTGGTGCAGACCACCGGCGACACCGGCGTGTCCGTCCGCACCAAGGAGACCGGCGACGACCAGCAGCAGCGCATCCGGGAGGCGCTCACCGGCGTCACCGGCGAACTGTCCGTGGAGCGCGACGAACTGATCGGGCCGAGCCTCGGCAGCGAGCTGCGCGGCTACGCGCTGGCCGCGCTCGGGCTCGCGGTCGCCGCCCAGCTGCTCTACCTCACGATCCGCTTCCGGTGGACCTTCGCGACCGCCGCGGTGATCGCGATGGCGCAGGACCTGCTGCTCGTCCTCGGCCTCTTCGCCTGGCTGGGCAAGCCGGTGGACAGCGTCTTCCTCGCCGCGCTGCTCACCATCGTCGGGTACTCGGTCAACGACACGGTGGTGGTCCTGGACCGGCTGCGCGAGCTGCGCCGGACCGGGACGAAGGCGAGCTGGGCGGATCTCGCGGACCGCGCCGTGGCGCAGACCCTCCCCCGGACGGTGAACACGGGCATGGGGGCGCTGTTCGTCCTGGTGGCCCTGGCGGCCCTCGGCGGCGACTCGCTCGCCGACTTCTCGGTGGCACTGCTGGCCGGGGTCCTGATGGGCACGGCGTCGACGGTGTTCACCGCGATGCCGGTGGTCGTACTGCTCCAGGACCGGTTCCCGGACCGGCCGCGGGAGGCCAGGGCGGCAGGGACGCCTCACACGGCGGGCGCGGCGCGGGCGCGCGACCACAACGGGGCGGTGGTCTGAGCGGCGCCGGTTCGGTGGGGAGGCCGTGCGTTTCGCGATCGGCCGGCCGAGTGCGGTCGGCCGGCCGGTCGCCGGGGAGGGCTGTTGCGCGCTGACCGCGCCATGGGCTCGACCTGTCGTACGTGCCGCCGCAGAGCCGGCAGTGTGCCTGGAAGGGCGCGTCCTCGTTCCGGGCGAAGTCCGCGGAAAATTTCCTCGAACCGACCTGCAACCCCCCGGGGGGATGGACGTCTATCAGGGTGAGAGGCGGGGAGAGCGAGCCGGCGGAGCCGGGGGGCTCGGGCCGGCTCCTCGGGGCGCGACATCAGGCGCCCGTTCATCCGATCACCATCACCTTCATCACCACGTGTCCTTGGGGGGACTGTCACATGAACGCGTCCGTTATCGCCCGTATTGCGAAGATCGTCCCGCTGGCCGTCGTCGCCGCCGTCGGTGTCGCCGCCTGCGGCCCGACGAACGGCGGAGCGTCCGTCGCCGCCTCCGCTCCCGCCTCCACCCCGGCCGTCACGTCCTCGGCCACCCCCGGCGCGGGCGCCGTCCCGACCACCCCCACCCCGGCCGCACCGACCACCGAGGCGGCCCCGCCCACCGCCGCGCCCGCCGCCGACGCCCCCGCGGCCGCCAGGACCGACGTCAAGGCCGCCGCGAAGGCCCCGGCCAAGCCCGCCGCGCCGAAGGCCCCCGCCCAGTCCGGCGGAAGCGGCATCGGCATCACCTTCGGCGGCCTGCACGAGGGCGGGAAGATCGGGCTGAACGACCTGGTCCCCTTCACCGTCACCTGGAAGAACAACGACGTCACCGGCACCCGCAGCGTGGCCCCCGTGGTGGCGACCCAGCAGTACGAGGGCGCGCCCTGCACCATGGTGCTCGCGATGGCGCAGGGCACCCTGGAGCGCAAGGACGCCTCCGGCTGGAAGAAGCTCGACCACCTCAGCCAGGGCGGCGGGATGGACTACGCGGGCACCGCCGACGACGCGGCCTTCACCCTGGCCGCCGGGCAGAGCCGGACCATCGAGTACCGGATGCGGCTTTCGCTGGCCAACCGTCCGGGGCGGATCACGATCGAGGCGGACGCCCCCGTGCCCCACTCCAGGGACTACCGCGACATGGCGAAGGCCGAGCTGAACGCCACCGTCGTCGACAGCCACAGCCCGCAGATGCTCTCGGTGATGCCGCCGGCCAAGGGCGTGGTCACCACGGACCCGATCCCGTTCAGCTTCCGGGTCTCCTCGCCCGACGGCACCACGGGCCTGCGCCCCCGGGTGGCCGTGTGGAGCTCCGACGCGCTGACCCCGAACGACGTCACGGTGGAGGCCCGGGTCGGCGACGTGTGGAAGCCGGTCGAGCTGAAGGACGACTGCGGCCTGGTCACGGTCGACCCGAACGTGCCGGGCGTCCGCGACGGCAACACGGTCGAGTACACCTTCCGGGCCACGTTCAAGGAGGCCCCGAAGTACGGCACCGACGTGGACATCCGGGTGAGCGCGGCGTCGAACGGCCACCAGTCCGTCGAGCGGTCCGTCTTCCTGCGCGACGCACGCTGACACCGCACACCCCCACCGCGAGCCGAAGGGCCCGACCTCCCCCGCTCGGGAGGCCGGGACGAGGCCCCGTCGAAAGGCACCCCGGCCAGGCGCCGTCACGCGGCCAGGCCCTACGGCCCGGCACGCCGAGGAACAGGTGGACAGGCCCGGTTTCGACAGGTTCGTCGGCGTCGAGACAGTCGACGGCGAGGGCGAGCTCGGGCCGACGGCGCCGGGCGCAGCCAAGGCCGAGTTCGGCAACCCTCTGCTCGACGCCGGGTTGCGGAACGGCGTCCGCCCCGCCCGCGCGGGTCGTCGTTCGCTTGTAGGCCCAACTCGAAGGAACTGAAGCAGACTTGACGGTGCCGTGCCTACCATCGAGCTGTGTTGACGCGGTGGGGGAGCCAGGTGCGCCGGCATCCGGTGGCGGGGGCGGTCGGGGTCGCGGTCGTCTGGCAGGCGACGATCGTGGTGGTGGCGAAGGTATTGCCGCCGTTGGATCCGGGGTTTCGGCGCGCCCCTGGACAACACGCTGTGGCAGGTGCTGGAGGCCGGCGCGTTCGGCTTCTTCCTGTGCGGCGCGCGGCTGTACATCGGGAGTGTCCGGCCGCTGGTGCTGCTGCACGCGCTGGCCGACTACCTGGAGATCTACTCGCCGGGGAAGACGGCCGACTGGCTGAAGGCACTGGACGTGGCCGTCGACCTGGCGTTGGGGCTGGCGCTGCTGCTCCGCACCCGCACGGCTCCAGCGCCTGCACCGCAAACCTGATCCCGCCACCGCACCTGCCCGGCTTCGTCGTCAGCGAAGCTTTTTCCGACGGATCGTCATATTGTTTGCCCCGCATGCGTCCTGTACGGAGGTGGCCCGGACCGGGCCCCGCACCGCAGAGGAGACGTCTTGACCTACCTCCGCCGCCGCGCCGCCGCGGCCGCTCTCGCCCTCGTGGCCGGCCTGACCGCGGCCGCCGCCACCGCACCGGCAGAAGCCGCCGCACAGGCCGCCGGCATCCCCCGGGGGCTCGACCGCTACTACCAGCAGCGCCCGGACTGGCGCAGCTGCGTCCAGGGCCCGCAGGACGAGGAGGGCGCCGCGCTGGAACGGGCCGGCGCCCGCTGCGCGGAAGTCACCGTGCCGCTCGACTACGGCGACCCCGGCGGACGCACCGTCACGCTGGCGCTCTCCCGGATCAAGGCCGCCGACACCCGCCACCGGATCGGCACGCTGCTGCTCAACGACGGCGGCCCCGGCAGTCCGACGCTCGGTGCGCCGCTGAGGGTGCGCGCAGCGTTGAGGGACACCGCCGCCCGCTTCGACATCGTCGGGCTGGACCCGCGCTTCGTCGGCCGCAGCGCCCCCCTCGACTGCGGCTGGCCGATCGGCTTCAGCATCACCTCCTCCGGGACGAGCCGGGCCTCCTTCGAACGCCAGGTCGCCCTCCAGCGGGACCTCGCGACCCGGTGCCGTTCGGCGGCCGGGGACCTGCTGCCGCACGCGAGCACCCGCGACGCGGCCCGGGACATGGACGTGGTGCGGGGCGCGCTCGGCGAGCGGCGGATCTCCTACCTCGGCCTCTCGTACGGCACCTACCTCGGCACGGTGTACACCCAGATGTTCCCCGGCCGCTACGACCGGGTGGTCCTGGACAGCGCGCTGAACCCGGCCCACGCCGGGCCGGAGCTGCTCCCCAACATGGCGCCGGAGAACGAGCGGGCGTTCGCCGACTGGGCGGACTGGGCGGCGGCCCGCCACGACACGTACGGGCTGGGCCGCACCCGCGAGGACGTGGTCGCCGGGGTGCTGCGGACGGTCCGGGCGGCCGCGGCGCGGCCGCTCGTGGTCGGCGCCGGCGCGGACGCCTTCGAGCTCGACGACACCCGGGTGCCGATGGTGGTGTTCATGAACCTCGCGGGCGACTCCGACGCGGATCGGGCGGGCCTCGCCGAGCTGGTGGCGACGCTCGCCGAGGCCGCGTCGGGCCGGCCGGTCACCCCCTCGGACGGGATCACCGCCATGCTGCGCTTCCTCTTCACCCCGCAGGGGTCGCAGGCCGGCAGCATCTCGCAGGCCATCCTGTGCGCGGACGGTACGGCGCCGCGCGACCCGGAGGACTACTGGCGCCGGATCGAGCGCGACCGCGCCCGGTACCCGCTGTCCGGCCCGCTGCTCGACAACATCTCCCCGTGCGCCTTCCTG
Source organism: Kitasatospora sp. NPDC127067 (assembly GCF_042724755.1). Classification (NCBI taxonomy): domain Bacteria; kingdom Bacillati; phylum Actinomycetota; class Actinomycetes; order Kitasatosporales; family Streptomycetaceae; genus Kitasatospora; species Kitasatospora sp. NPDC127067. The sequence continues at coordinate 5,679 of NZ_JBHXEM010000109.1, forward strand.
GACCCCCCGCGCGAGGCGCCCACCGAGGTGCGCCGCGACGCCCCGGCGCTGATCCTCTCCGCCACCGGGGACCCGCGCACCCCCTACCGGGACGGCGTCGCGCTGCACGGGCTGCTGCCCGGCTCCCGGCTGCTGACCCTGCGGGGCGCCGACCAGCACGGGCTCTACGGGACGTACGGCAACGCGTGCGTGGACGACGCGGTCAACGCCTACCTGGCCGGCGGACGCCTGCCGGAGGCCGACCTGACCTGTACCAAGGCGTAGCCGGGGCGTCCCGGCCCGCTTGCCCTGGAGGCCAGCTGACGGTCTTTCAGGTTCCGGCCCCATCGCGTGTGCGGTGGGGCCGGACTCGTTTCGTGGCGATGGAGGAGGCGATGGAGGAGTGGACTGGGGAGCCGCCCGTGCAGGGGCTTCGGTCGTCGTCGCCCGACAAAATCGCTACCCGGCGGCCGGAGCGCCGTGATACACCATCGGCGTGCAAAACATTGTGGAGTTTCCCGAGGTCCTGCGGCTGATCGAGGACCGGTCGGCCGCTTTCCGCGCCGCGATCGCGGCCGCCCCCGACCTCGACGTCCAGGTCCCGACCTGCCCGGACTGGACGCTGCGCGAACTGGCGCAGCACCTCGGCGACGGCCGCCGCCGCCAGGCCGCCATCGTCGCGGCGGGCCCGGGCGCCGAGCCCCCGGCGAAGACGTCCCCGAAGGGCGCCCCGACCGCGCCCCGCGACCGCGAAGCCCTGGACGCCTGGCTCGCCGAGTCGACCGAGCTCATGCTCGACGCGCTGCGCGAGGCCGGCCCGGACCGCGGCTGCTGGACCTGGTGGGGCCGCTCGCAGGCCCCGGAGACCAGCGGAGCCCTGGCCCGGCACCAGATCCAGGAGATAGCCGTCCACACCTACGACGTCCAGCTCGTCCTGGGCGCCGCACAGCCCCTGCCGACGGACGTCGCGGTCGAGGGCGTCGACGAGTTCCTGACGACCGTCTCGGCGACGACCGTCCCCTGGCCGTTCAAGCCGGCGACCATCGACCTGCACGCGACCGAGGGCCGCTCCTGGCGCCTGACCCTCGACGCCGACGGTGTCCGCTGCGACGACCTCGCCGCCGACGCGGAGCCGGGCGACCTGGTGATGCGAGGCGCGGCGAGCGAACTGGTCCTCTACTTCTACGATCGCGTCCCGCTCGACAGCCTGGAGAACACCGGCAGCACCGAGCCGATGGAGCAGCTCGCGGAGTGGGACCCGAACGCGTAGAACGCGCGCTCGTGACGCAGCTGCCGGTGGTGCGCGCGCTCCTGCGGGCGTCACCGGGCCCGGGGTCGCGGACATCGCGCGGCCGCGGGCAGGCTGCGGGCCCGCTGTTCAGGGGCCGTCCGGTGCGGGCTCCGTTCGAAGAACGTACGGGTGCCCCCGGCAGCCGGATCAGGCCGTGGGGAATTCGACCCGGACCCGCAGTCCGCCCGTGCTGCCGGGGACGGCGGTGACGTCGGCGTGGTGGGCACGCGCGATGGAGGCGACGATGGACAGGCCCAGGCCCGCGCCCTCACGCGGGCCGTGTCGACGCTCCTGCAGGCGGCGGAAGGGCTCGAAGAGGTAGGGGACCGTCTCCGGCGGCACCTGGGGGCCGGTGTTGCCGACCTCCAGGACGCCGTCGCGCACGCCGACCTCGACCCGGCCGCCGTCGTGGTTGTGGCGCAGGGCGTTGCCGACCAGGTTGCGTACCAGGTGTGCCAGCAGCACCGGATCACCCTCGACGGACACGGGGGCGGTGTCGGTTCGGACGGTGACGCGGTTCGCGCGGGCTTCCTCCGAGGCGGCGCACTCGGCGGCCACCGCGCGGGCCAGCTGGTCCAGTGCGACCGGTTCGCGATGGTCCAGCCTCTGGTCGGAGACGGACAGCAGCAGCAGGCCCTCGATGAGCCGTTCGCTGCTTTCGGACACCTCGATCAGTTTGCGGCGGATCCGGGCGACGGCGGCCGGGTCCTCGGTGGCCAGCCCGATTTCGGCCGCGGCCCGCTGCACCGCGAGCGGAGTCCGCAGTTCGTGTGCGGCGTTGGCTGCGAACCGCTGCTGCGCGCCCACCAGTTGCTCCATGCGGTCGAGCATGGCGTCGAAGGTGTCGGCGAGCTGTTTGAGCTCGCCCGGGGGTGCGTCGAGGGCGATCCGCTCGTGCAGGTTCTCGCCCGAGAGCCGCCGCGCCGTGTTGGTGATCACCGCCACCGGGCGCAGCACCCGTCCCGACATCCACCAGGCCAGTGCCATCGAGATGACGGCGAAGGCGGCCAGAGCGATCAGGGAGACGGTCAGCAGCTGGTTCTGGGCGGCCTGCTCGGCGGCCTGGGTGACGACCTTGACGGCCTGGAAGTGGGACTGTCCGCCGTCGGCGGGGGTGGTTCCGGGTGGAGCGTTCGCGGGTGCGGCGGTTCCCACCGTGAGGGTTTTCGCCGCGGCGGGGTCCGGGGTCGCCAGTGTGGCCAGTCGCGGTTCTACGGCGACGGCCGTGCTGATCGAGGTGTACAGACCCTCCCGGACCAGGAAGTTGACCAGGACGATGAGCATGGCCCCGGCGAGGACGAGCAGCCCGCCGTAGAGCATGGTCAGCCGGCCCCGTTCCCCGCCCGGCAGCCGCGGGCGTGGTCGGCCGGGCAGCGGAGGGCGGTTCGGGCCGACCGGGGCGGAGCGCCTCATGCCGGGACGCCGATGCGGTAGCCGTGGCCGGGCACGGTGTCGATGACCGAGGGCTCGCCGAGCTTGGCGCGGAGTTTGCTGAGGGCGACCCGGACCGCGTTGGTGCGGTATCCCATGTTCCGCTCCCACACCCGCTCGATCAGGTCCTCACCGCTGACCACGGCGCCCTCGGCCTGCATCAGCGCCTCCAGGACGCCGAACTCCTTGCGGGACAGGGCGAGGTAGCGGCCCTCCCGGAAGGCCTGGCGGCGAGCGGTGTCGAGGGTGATGCCCGCACGTTCGAGGACCGGCGGAAGGGCGGGGTGGGTGCGGCGGCCGAGCGCCAGTACCCGGGCCAGCAGTTCCTCGTAGGCGAACGGCTTGGTGAGGTAGTCGTCCGCGCCCAGGTCCAGGCCGTCGACGCGGTCGCGGACGGTGCCGGCGGCTGTGAGCATCAGTACCCGGGTCAGCAACCGCTGCTCGACGACGCTCTGGCACACCTCGTCGCCGTGCGCTCCGGGCAGGTCGCGGTCGAGCACGAGCACGTCGTAGTCCGTGAGGCGCAGCCGCTCCAGCGCGTCGGCGCCGTTGTACACGACGTCGACGGCCAGGGCGTCGCGCCGCAATCCCTCGGCGATCATGTCCGCCAGGAATTCCTCGTCCTCCACGATCAGTACACGCATGACATCAGGTGTACCTGAGATCCACCTTTCGTCGCCGTAAAGGTCTCGGCTGACAGCGGCGAAATGCGGGTGCGTGCCAGCCTCTGCGTGGTCGGTCACCCGGTATCGGAGACGGTGGTCGGTCACTCGCAATCGGACACGGAGGAATTCCATGCGGAACCACATGCGAAACCACATGCGGAACCACAGGTACGGCGCGGCGGCCGTGCTGGTGGCGGGGATGGCGCTGTTCACCGCGGCCTGCGGCGGAGGCGCCACGGGCACGGGCGGGGGCGGCGGCTCGGACTCGTCGGGCAAGGGCGCGGCGGCGGACCGGGCCTACGAGCACCGTAAGTGCCTGCGCGAACACGGCGCCCAGGTGAAGGAGCCGGAGCCGGGCCAGGACCCGCGGGGCCTGGTCCTCGAGGGCGGGCAGGACAAGATGGCGGAGGCCCTCAAGGCCTGCGGGGGAGCCGGCGGCTCGGGCGGCACGAAGATGTCCCAGGCCGACAAGGACAGGGCCGTCGAATTCGCCCGGTGCATGCGCGGTAACGGTGTGGACATGCCGGACCCGAAGTTCGACGGCGACTCGGCGATGTCGGGACAGGCGATGAAGGTCCCGGAGGGCGCCGAGAAGGACAGGTTCGACAAGGCGAACAAGGCGTGCAGTGGTCAGAATGCGGAGTGAGCGCGGGCGGGGCCGCCGAACGTACCTGATCGCCGCGCTGGTCACCTCGGTCTCGCTGGTGGGCGGGGTCACGGCCCTCTCCCAGACCGGCGGCGTCAGCAGCGCCGGCACGGACCGCACCGGCGGGCTGCCGCCGAGCACGGGCTCGGTGGAACGACAGGACCTGAGCAGCCGGACCCAGGTGGACGGGACCCTCGGCTATGCCGAGGAGCGCCGGCTCAACGCCGGTGTGCCGGGCACCCTCACCTGGCTCCCGGAGGCCGGCGCGGTGGTGAAACGCGATGGGGTTCTCTACGAGGTCGACGGCCGGAAGGTCCGGCTCATGGACGGCGAGCGCCCCGTGTACCGGACGATGAAGGCCGGCGACAAGGGGCCGGACGTCGGACAGCTGAAGGAAAACCTCCGCGACCTGGGCTACGGCAAGGGGCTGGCCGCGGACGAGGAGTTCACCCCCGGCACCGCGGACGCGGTCAAGCGCTGGCAGAAGGCCCACGGTCTGGCCCGGACCGGCGAGATCGGCCCCGAGCAGATCGCCTTCTCGCCCGGTCCGGTGCGGATCAAGAAGAACGATGCGGCCGTCGGCGACCAGGCCGCTCCCGGCAAGCCGGTCCTCACCACCACCGGCTCCGAACGGCAGGTGCAGATCAAGATCGAGGTCTCCCGGGCCGACCTCGCCAAGCCCGGTACCCGGGTCGAGGTCGACCTGCCCGGCGGCGGCAGGGCCAAGGGCAAGGTCGCCTCCGTCGACCGCACCATCGGTGAGGACGGCAAGGAGCAGGGCTCCCAGGACAAGCCCGCCAAGATCACCGCCCGGGTGCTCTTCGACGACCCGGGGCAGGCGGAGGGCTTCGACCAGGCGCCGGTCACCGTCGAGCTCGAAGGCGAGGTCCGCAAGGACGTGCTGACGGTACCGGTCAACGCACTGCTCGCGCTGTCCGGCGGGGGCTTCGGCGTCCAGGTCGTGGAGGACGGGAAGGTGCGCGAAGTCCCGGTCGAGCTCGGCATGTTCGGACAGGGCCGGGTCGAGGTCAGCGGGACCGGCCTGGCCGAGGGAATGAAGGTCGGGGTGCCCAAGTCATGAGCGCCGTGGTCGAGTTGAACCAAGTCACCAAGGAGTATCCGGGCGGGGTCGTGGCGCTGCACGGCGTGGACCTGCGTGTCGGACGCGGCGAACTGCTCGCCATCGTCGGCCCTTCGGGGTCGGGCAAGTCCACCCTGCTGCACATCGTCGGCACCCTGGACCGGCCCAGCGCCGGATCCGTCACCCTGGCGGGCCACGACGTCGCCACCCTCTCCGACCGCCGGCTGTCCGCGCTGCGCGCCCGGCACATCGGCTTCGTCTTCCAGTCCTTCCACCTGGTGGCCGGGGTCAGCGCCCAGGACAACGTCGCCGAGGGCCTGCTCTACTCGGGCCTGCCGCGCGCCCAGCGCCGCAGGCGCGCGGCCGTGGCCCTGGAGCGGGTCGGGCTCGCGGACCGCATGCACCACCGTCCGCACGAGCTGTCGGGCGGCCAGCGGCAGCGGGTGGCCATCGCCCGGGCGGTGGTCGGCGAGCCGGACCTGCTGCTGGCCGACGAGCCGACCGGCGCGCTGGACTCCGCCTCGAGCGAAGCGGTGATGGAGCTGCTGCACGACCTCAACGCCGAGGGTGCCACCATCACGGTGATCACCCACGACGGCGAGATCGCCGACAGCCTGCCGCGCCAGGTCCGTATCCGCGACGGCCGCGTGGTGGCGGATCTGCGCACCGGCGCCGCCGACCCGGCCGATCGGGGTGGGGAGCGATGAGCCGCACACGGCTCTCCCCGGCCCGGCTCGGCCCCCGCGACGTCCTCCACGTCGGCTCGGCCGGCCTGCGCACCCGGCCGCTGCGGGTGGTGCTGTCCGCGCTGGGCATCGCCATCGGCATCGCCACCATGATCGCGGTGGTCGGCATCTCCTCTTCCAGCAAGGCCCAACTCCTGAGGCAGCTCGACCAGTTGGGCACCAACTTGCTGGTGGCCTCCCCCGGCCAGGGGCTGTTCGGCGAGAAGGTGAAGCTGCCCGAGGAGTCGATCGGCATGCTGAGCCGCGTCCCCGGGGTCGAGCAGGTCGGCGCGACCGGTGACCTGGCGCAGTCCGTCAGGCGCAGCGAGAAGATCCCCAGCGACGAAACCGGCGGCATCACCGTGAAGGCCGCCACCGAAGGACTGCTGGACGTCGTACGCGGCACGGTCGGCTCGGGCACCTGGCTCAACGAGGCCAACGGGCGCTACCCGTCGACGGTGCTCGGACACGTCGCGGCCCAGCGCCTGGGCATCACCGCCCCCGGTCAGCAGGTCCACATCGGTGGCCGGTACTTCACCGTCATCGGCATCCTCGACCCGCTGCCGCTGGCTCCCGAGATCGAGCGGGCCGCCCTGGTCGGCTGGGACGGCGCCGGCGCACTGCTGGGCTTCGACGGCCATCCGACCCAGATCTACGAACGGTCGACGGACCGGACGGTCGGCGCGGTCCGCGAACTGATCCCACGCACCGTCGACCCGCAGAACCCGCACAACGTGCAGGTCACCGACCCCTCCTCGGCGCTCCGGGCCAAGGCCGCCACCGAGGGGGCGTTCACCGACCTCCTGCTCGGGCTGGGCGGGGTGGCGCTCCTGGTCGGCGGCGTCGGGGTCGCCAACACGATGATCATCTCGGTATTGGAGAGGCGCCACGAGATCGGGCTGCGCCGCTCCCTGGGCGCCACCAGGGGCCAGATCCGTCTCCAGTTCGTGACGGAGTCCCTCCTGCTCTCCGGACTGGGCGGGCTGGCCGGCGTGGCCCTGGGCGCGGCCGCCACCTACGCCTTCGCCGTCTCGGGCGACCTGCCCTGGGTGGTCCCCCTGTGGGCCGTCACCGGGGGCTTCGCCGCCACCCTGCTCATCGGTACGGTGGCAGGCCTCTACCCGGCCGTCCGGGCCTCCCGCCTCTCCCCGACCCTCGCCCTCCGCGCCGGCTAGGGCCTCTCGTCGGCCCGCAGGCGGGGGTTTGAAGACAGACCCTGCAGGCCTGTTCGGGAAGGCGTCGAAGGTACGCCTGGTTGGCCGTCCCGGAAGGCCTCGGGCGGCCAACCAGAGGACGAGTGGCCCTGCTCACGTGAAGTCGCAGCGGGTTCGCACCGCAGCCCCGGCCGGGTCCCGGGCCTGGTCACCCTTGACGAAAGGTTGACCTGCTCACGGCAGAAGGTTGACGATCACCGCCTCTATGGTCGGCCCATGCCCTCACAGCCCATCAGGCCCACCACCCTGCCGGTCCTGCCCTACCGCAAGCCCACCCGCGGACGGGACTACTGGGTCCTGGACAACGTGCTGCCGGACCCGGACGCCGTCCGGGAGCGCTGCCTGGCCCGCGGGGACTGGACCGAGGGCTACCCGCACCGCCCCGAGACCTGGCCCGGACTGCGCACCATGCCGGGCCTGGAACCCGAGGAGCTGGCCCGGGTCGAGTCGCAGGTCCGCAAGGCCACCGGGGCCTCCCGGCTCTGGGTGCAGAACACCCCGGGCGGCGGCACCCTCAACCACAACTGCGTCCAGGTCGTCGGCGCCGGGGAGTCGGAGTCCCGCCCGCACACCGACTCCCGCGCGCTCTGCCGCTACGCCGCCGTCCTCTACCTCAGCCCCGGCGCCCCCAAGGACGCCGGCACCAGCTTCTACCGCCAGCAGTTCCCCGGCGGCCGCCTCGGCGGCAACCTGGTCAACGCCCCGCACAACAACCTGGTCGAGGCGCTCGGCACCCGCCACGTACCGGCCGACCACTTCACCGAGGACGTCCGCGTCCCCAACCGCTACAACCAGCTGCTCCTCTACCACGCCAACCTGATCCACAGCGCCACCGGCTACTACGGCACCGACCTGGCCGAGCGGCGGATGACTGCGGTCTTCTTCTGGATGGCCTGACCCGGCACGCACCCTCTCGGACCGTCGAGCCCTCACCCGGCACCGGGCCGACCCGCCCCCCACCCGGCCGCCACGTGCGCCAGGCTCGCCCTGGTCAGCGCCGCCGCCAACCGGGCCAGGTCCCCCGGCCCGACCAGCGCCGCCAGCCCGTCCGGTTCGCCCGGCAACCCGAGCGTCCGGGCCTCCGCCAGCGCCCGTTCGTCGACGTACGGCCGCAGCGAGGGCCAGACCGCCTGCGCCTCGCGCCGGAAGATCCCGGCGCCGACCGGCCCGATCCGGGGGAACTCCCGGAGCAGCTCGCCGATCCGCTCCGACTCGCCCCCGGCCTCCTCCCGCAGCCGCCGCAGATCGCCGTGCCAGCGGTCGAGCAGCAGCCCGGCCCCCTGGGCGAGCGCCGTGGCGGTGCTCTCGTCGTAGCGCACGTAGTGGGCCCGGCCCAGGGCGGCGATCAGCGTCCGGCGCCGGGCGTCCGCCATCGCGCGCGGGGTCCGCAGTCCGGCGGCCGACAGTTCCCGGGCCGCCGCCGTGGCGGTACCGGCGCCGATCCGCACCGAGCACAGCACGGTCAGGACGAGCAGCCGGTAGAGCGGCGAGGGCTTGTCGCGCAGCGTGATCCCGGCCTCCTCCGCGTAGGTGCGGCCGAACCGGTCCAGGAGTTCGGCAACGGTCGGTTCCACGGCCTTCACCTCCTCCCCCACGCTTGCCCGGATTCGGACGCCCCGCACCCGGGGAGGCTCGCCGCATGAGTGAGCGAAGCACGGGGACACCCCCGGCCGGGGGCTGGGGGCGAATCGTCGACGGGCGCGCGCGGGCGCAGGCCCCTACCGGGCGGAGCGGGGCGGGCGCATGAGCCGGGACGCCGTACCCGCGACCGAGGCCGTCCGCCCCGACTGGGCCGCGATCGACCGACTGCCCACCGTCGAGCTGCTCCGCCTGATGAACGCCGAGGACCGCACGGTTCCGGTCGCCGTCGCCGGGGAGTTGGAGCGGATCGCCGCCGTGGTCGACGCCGTGGCCGCCCGGATGGCGCGTGGTGGCCGGCTGGTCTACGCCGGCGCGGGGACGGCCGGGCGGCTCGGTGTGCTGGACGCCGTCGAGTGCCCGCCGACCTTCGGCACCGATCCGTCGCTGGTCGTCGGTCTGATCGCGGGCGGGCGCTCGGCCGTCACCGCGGCGGCCGAGGGCGCCGAGGACCGCACCGACCTCGCCGAGGCCGACGTGGCCGCGCTCGCCCTCACCCCCGCCGACACCCTGGTGGGCGTCTCCGCGTCCGGCCGGACGCCCTACCCGCTGGCCGCCGTCCGTGCGGCGCGGGCGGCCGGGGCGCTGACCGTCGGGCTGGCGTGCAACCGCGGCTCGGCGCTCGCGGCCGCGGCCGAGCTGGGCATCGAGGTGGAGGTCGGCCCGGAGGTGCTGGCCGGATCGACCCGGCTCAAGGCGGGCACGGCGCAGAAGCTGGTGCTCAACCTGCTCTCCACGGCCGTGATGGTCCGACTCGGCCGGACGTACGGCAATCTGATGGTCGACCTCCGCGCCACCAACGACAAGTTGCGCGACCGCGCCCGACGGATCGTCGCCGAGGCGACCGGCGCCGACGGGGCCGCGGTCGACCGCGCCCTGACCGCGACCGGCGGCCGGGCCAAGGACGCGATCCTGTCACTGCTCGCGGACGTGGACGCGTCCACCGCCGCCCGCCTGCTCACGGCCTCGGACGGACGGCTGCGCGAAGCCCTCCGCCTCGCCCGGCCGTAGCGGCCCTCCGCCTCGCCCGGCCGTAGCGGCCCTCCGGCCTCGCCCGGACGTAGCGGCCCGCCACCGCACTGGCGGCGACCCGCCCCGCCGGCTCACCCCAGCCGCACGTCCGCGGCCGCGACGACCTCGCCGAGGCGCGGGAAGTCCAGCTCCACCGACGCCCGGTGCTCCTCCGCCGTGAGCGCGGCCATCGCGTCCTCGACGAACACCAGCCGGTACCCGTGGTCGCCGGCGGCCCGGGCACTCGACTCCACGCCGAGGTTGGTCGCGATCCCGGCGAACACCACGGTCTCCACGCCCCGCGCCCGGAGCAGTTCGTCCAGGCCGGTGCCCTGGAAGGCGCCGATGGTGCGCTTCACCACGACCTCGTCGGCCGCCGCCGCGACCTCCGCGGGCAGCCCGCTCCCGGGCGGCTGCTCGGTCACGTTCGGCCGCTCGACCCGTACCGCGATCACGGGCGCGCCCGCCGCCCGGAACTCCCGGGCCAGCTCCAGCGAGGCCTTCACCACCTCCGAACCGGTGCGCGGCGCGAGCGGGTTGGCGACGATCCGGTCCATCAGGTCGATCAGGACCAGGGCCGTGCTGCGGGGGTCAAGGGTGGTCATGGGGCCACGCTAGTCCATCGGACGAGTGGCCCCCGAGGCCCGGTCCGGCGCCGGGGCGCCCTGCGCCGCCTCCCGCGCGATCTCCGTCCGGAACCCCTCGATCAGCACCCGCAGCCCGTACTCGAAGTCGGCGTCGTGGTCGGTCATCCGCAGGACGTCGACCGCCTCGCGCAGCAAGGGCAGTCCGCGCAGCGCTTCGTCCGGGAACGGCGGCCGGTCGCGGCCCGCGGAGTCCTGTCGCCAGGCCTGCTCCTCGGTGACCCAGCCCATGATGTACCGGTCGACGGTCAGCAGCAGGCGCAGCGCCGTTCGCGGGCGCAGGCCCGCTCCGCAGAGGGCGCTCAACTGGGCCTCGACCGCCGGGAGTTCGTCCTCGGTCGGGAGGGTTCCAGCGTGTACCCGGGCGCCGTCGCGGTAGGCGAGCAGGGCGTTGCGCTTGGCGCGGGCGTCGGCGGCGATCCACTCGGGCCAGCGCGCCGGGTCCGGCTCGCGGTCGGGCGGGAGGGCTTCGGCGAGCATCGCCTCGGCCATCAGGTCGAGCAGTTCCCGCTTGCTCTTGAAGTGCCAGTACAACGCCGGTGACTGGACGCCGAGTTCGCGGGCGAGCCGCCGGGTGGTCAGCCCGTCGATGCCCTCCTCGTCGAGCAGGCGCAGCGCCGTGCGCACCACCTCGTCGCGCTTCAGCGCCATCCGATCGGCCTCCTGGGTCATCCGCTTGCCAGATCCACCTTATCGCCGATAAGTTCCCGAGCTGGAATTTATCAGCGATAAGGAGAGCCGTCGCGACACCGACGGCCGCGAAGGGATCCCACCCCTCATGACCTCCGGACCGAACCCGACCTCCGGAACGGACCCGACCTCCGGACCGAGCCCGATGCCCGGAACGGATAGCACCTCCGGAGCGAACACCACCCCCGGAACGGACCGCCGCCGGGCCCGACTGCTGCCGAACACCGCGCCCTGGCGGTCCTCCCGCGACTTCCGGCTGACCTGGACCTCGGGCACCGTCACCCTGCTCGGCTCGATCTTCACCATGACGGCGATCCCGCTCCAGATCGCCGACCTCACCGGTTCACCGCTGGCCGTGGGCGCGGTCGGCGCGGTCGAACTCGTGCCGACCGTCCTGTTCGGCCTCTACGGCGGCGTCCTCGCCGACCGCGCCGACCGCCGCACCGTCGCCCTGGTCACCGAGGTCGCCCTGGCCGCGCTCAGCGCCCTGCTGCTGGCCAACGCGCTGCTCGGCACCCCCGCCGTCTGGCCGCTGTACGTCGCCGCCGGGGTGGCGGCGGCGCTCCAGGGCGTCCAGCAGCCCTCGGTCGAGGCGATGGTCCCCCGGCTGGTGCCCCAGGACCAGCTGGTGGCGGCCGGCTCCCTGCTCTCGCTGCGCTGGAGCATCGGCGGCGTGGCGGCCCCGGCGGCGGCCGGCCTGCTGATCGCGACCGCCGGCGTCCCGGCGGCGTACCTGGTCGACCTCGGCACCTTCCTGCTCTCGATCGCCCTGCTCGCCCGGGTCCGGCCGGTCCCCTCGGAGCGGGACGCCGAGGCACCGCAGCTCACCGAGTTCCTCGACGGCGCCCGATACGCGGCCCGGCGCCCGGACCTGATCGGCACCTACCTGGCCGACCTCGCGGCCACCGTCCTCGCCCTGCCCACCGCGCTCTTCCCGTTCCTGGCCGCGGACCTGGACGCCACCTGGGCGCTCGGCCTGCTCTACTCGGCCGGCGCGGTCGGCAGCCTGATCGCCGCCGCGACCGGAGGGTGGGCGGAGCGGGTCCACCGGCACGGCCGACTCGTCCTGCTCTCCGCCGCCCTGGTCGGCGCGGCGACGGCGGCGGCCGCGTTCGCCCCGGGCCTGTGGGCCGTCCTGCTCTGCCTGACCGTCGCGGGCGGTGCCCACTGGATCGGCGACACCTTCCGCAGCGCCGTCTGGAACCAGTCCATTCCGGACGAACTCCGGGGCCGCGCCGCCGGGCTGGAGATGCTGATCGGCTCCGCCGGGCCGGCCCTGGGCGACCTGCGGGCGGGCGGGCTCGCCGCCCGCCAGGGCATCCGGGCGGCCCTGCGCACCGGCGGCCTGCTCTGCCTCGGCAGCTCGGCCGCGCTGTCCGCCGCGATCCCCGCGCTCTGGCGCTACGACCGGCGGGCGCACCGCACCGGGCCGGCCCCGGCGGAGCCCACCCCGTGACGCGCCCCTCGCCCCGGCCGGATCGGCCCCACCGCAGGGACCGCCCCAGGGACCGCCCCGGGAACCACCGCTCAGTCCGGGACGAGCGCCGTCGCGTGCCGGTCGATCAGCTCCCCCAGCCCCCGGAGGTCGTCGGCCCCGCGCTTGGGCAGCATGGTCAGCACCCCCGCCTCCTCGTTGCCGCTCAGCAGCAGGAACAGCCGGGGCGTCTCCAGGTAGTACCGCTGCTCCGGCCAGGCGAACTCGGTGACCGAGGCCTCGGTGCTCACGACCACCCCGTCGTCGTCCAGCAGGACCCTGAACTCGCCCTTGTCCTCCGCCGCCCTGGCCACCCGCCGCACCCGCGTCCCGGGCCCCGCGAGAACCACGAGCAGCACGACCACCACCAGCAGGGCGGCCAGCAGCAGCACCGTCCCGCCGAGGACGGCGAGCAGCCCGGCAACCGCCGTCCCGCCGACGGCCACCGTGTACACGGCTCGCCGCGACCGGCGTCCGACCACCGTGTGCCGGTCCCACGCCGCGAAGGCCTCCCGGAAGTCGGCGGCCGTCGGGGTGTAGCGAACCTCGACCGACGTCACCGCCCGCCCATCGGAACCCACGTCCCCACCCTCCGACCCGTGTACGCACAACTCCTGACACCAGCTTCGCCGGATCGTAGCAAAGACCGTACGTACCCGATGCGACCGCGTCCGCGCTCCCCGGCGGGAAAACGCCGCTCCCGGCGCCCACCCGTTGACCGACCGCCCCGCCCGGCGGTTGGCTCACCCCGAGCCGGCCGCCGGGGAGTTCGGCGTCCACCGCCGACGCGGCACGGCCGATCCCAGGGGAGGGAACCAGATGAACCTCATCCGCCGCCCGCTGCGCGCGGCCTGCGTCCTCGCGGCCGCCGCACTGGCCGCCGCCGTCGCCGTGCCCGCCCAGGCGGCCCCGTCCGGAGCGGCCCCGACCGGAACGGGCCTGGCCGCCCTGCCGGGCGGTGCCCGCACCGAACGCGTCTCCGTCGGCCTCGGGCAGGCCCAGGCCACCGGCGCCTCGCAGGCCGGCGGCCTGAGCGCGGACGGGCGCTTCGCCGTCTTCACCTCGGAGGCCGCCGACCTGGTGCCCGGCGACACCAACGGCAGGTCCGACGTCTTCGTCCGCGACCTGTGGACCGGCCGCACCGAGCGGGTGGACACCGGCCCGGACGGCGTCCAGGCCGACGGGGACTCCTACGAGGCCACGATCAGCGGCAGCGGCCGCTACGTGGCGTTCAGTTCCACCGCCACCAACCTCGCCCCCGGTGCCAACCGCGGCTCCGAGGACGTCTACGTCCACGACCGCTGGACCGGCGGCACCCGCCTGGTAAGCGTCGGCAGGACGGGGGTTCCGCAGACCGGCAAGCTGTCCGGCGTCCCCTCGATCAGCTGGGACGGCCGGTACGTGGCCTACCAGTCCAACCGCGGCGACCTCGCCCCCGGCACGGTCACCTGGTTCGGCGGCAACATCTACGTCACCGACCGCTGGACCGGCGACACCCGCCTGGTCAGCATCGGCGCCGACGGCAAGGAGGCGGACGCCTCCTCCTCCGCACCGGAGATCAGCGCGGACGGCAGCACCGTCGTCTTCATCTCCAAGGCGACCAACCTCCTCGGCACGGGCGGGGCCGGCGCCCTCTCCCCGGCCGCGGTCGCCGAGCTCAGGGCGGGCTCCGACCGGGAGTTCGTCGCCGACTCCTTCCACCCGGCGGCCGCCCTCCGGCCGGGGGCCCGCGCGGAGATCCTCAAGCCGCGCACCTACCCGCTGTACGTCCGCGACCTGCGCACCGAGCGGACGAGCCTGGCCAGCCCGGACGGCGACGGCGGCTACAGGGGCGTGGTCAACCCCTCGATCAGCCCCGACGGCCGCTACGCGGTCTACTCGTCCTGGGTCCTGCACGGCGACACCCAGTGGGACCGTCACTTCGAGCTCTACGTCCGCGACCTGAAGCAGGGCACCGAGACCCTGGTCAGCACCGGCCTGCCCGGGACGACGACCACCCTCGGCTCCTACGGCGGCCGGATCACGGCGGACGACCGGTGGGTCGTCTTCAGCTCGGAGGCGGACAACCTCGTCCCCGGCGACACCAACAACGCCGAGGACGTGTTCCGGCACGACCTGTGGACCGGCCGCACCGAGCGGGTCAGCGTGGCGGGCGACGGTGCGCAGAGCGCCGGTCCCTCGCACGCCCCGTACGCCGACGCCCTCGGCACCGCGGTGGTGTTCACCTCCTCCGACGGCACCCTCGTCCCCGCGGACACCAACGGCGTCGAGGACGCGTTCCTCCGCCGCCTGCCGCTGTTCTGACACCCGGTCCGACGGCCCCACCCTCGCTCCCGACGACGCCGCAGTCGCCCCGCCCCGGCGCGGGTGCTCCCGGACTCACACCGTGAGCGCCCGCGTCGAGGCCCGGATCGGCGCCGGAAGCTCCGTCCACCCGCGCAGGTACCGGTCCACCGCCGCCGCCACCGCCCGCCCCTCGGCGATCGCCCAGACGATCAGTGACTGCCCGCGTCCGGCGTCCCCCGCCACGAACACGCCCTGCGCCTCCGTGGCGAAGCCGTCGTCCCTGGCCAGGGTTCCGGCCGGCCCGGTGGTGAGGCCGAGCTGGGCGAACAGCCGCCGGTCCGGCTCCGGCCCGGTGAAGCCCAGCGCGAGCAGCACCAGCTGCGCGGGCAGGCTCCGCTCGGTGCCCGTCCGCGGGCTGCGGTCGGCCGGTTCGGCCTCGGCGAAGCGGACGGCGGCCAGCCGGCCGTCCGGGCCGGCTTCGAGGCCGACGGTGGTCGCCGCGAACACCCGGGGCCCGGCCTCCGCGGCGCCGGACTCCTCGTGCGAGGTGGTCTCCCGGTACACCTTGGGGTGCACCGGCCAGGGCTGTCCGGCGGCCCGGTCCTGCGGCGGGCGGGGGTTGATGTCCAGTTGGGTGACGGTGGCGGCGCGTTGACGGAGCGCCGTTCCCAGGCAGTCCGCCGCCGTGTCCCCGCCGCCGACGATGACCACGTCCAGCCCCTCGGCGGACACCGGCGAGACCGGGCGGTCGCCCTCGTCCACCCGGTTCGCCCAGGTCAGGTAGTCGATCGCCTGGTGCACCCCGGACAGGTCCCGGCCCGGCACCGCCAGCTCCCGGCAGGCGGTCGCCCCCACCGCGACCACCACCGCGTCGTACCCCGATCGCAGTTCCTCGCCCGGAACGTCCCGGCCGACCCACACCCCGGTGCGGAAGGCGGCGCCCTCGGCCCGCAGCTGGTCCAGCCTGCGCTCCAGCCGGTGCTTCTCCAGTCGGAACGGCGGGATGCCGTACCGCAGCAGTCCGCCCGCGCGGTCGGCCCGTTCGTACACCGTGACGGTGTGCCCGGCCCTGGTCAGTTGCTGGGCGGCCGCCAGCCCGGCCGGGCCCGAGCCGATCACCGCGATCCGGCGCCCACCGGCCCGCTCGGGGCGGTCGGGCGGCCGGGGCCCGTCCCAGCCCGCTTCCCAGGCCCGGTCGGCGATCGCCAGCTCCACGTTCTTGATCGCCACCGCGGCGCCGTCGATCGCCAGGACGCAGGCGCTCTCGCAGGGCGCCGGGCAGAGCCGCCCGGTGAACTCCGGGAAGTTGTTGGTGGCCAGCAGCCGCGCCGCGGCCGCCCGCCAATCCGCTCCCGCCCCCGGCTCCTGGCCTGTCCCCGATTCCGCCACCAGCCGGTTCCAGTCCGGCACCAGGTTCCCCAGGGGACAGGCGTGGTGGCAGAACGGCAGCCCGCAGTCCATGCACCGCCCGGCCTGCCCGCCGACCACCGGCAGCAGTTCGCCCGGCCGGTACACCTCCCGCCAGTCCCCCAGGCGCTCCCGCGCGTCCCGCCGCGCCCGCTCCGCGCGCGGGGTGGTGAAGAAGGCCATCCGGTCTGCCATCGCGGCCTCCGGCAGGGCGTGCCGACTCGAACCAGGCGGCCCACCCGGCGGCGCGCCACCGTACGGCCACCGTACGCCCGCGAAGCACCGCGCAACAGCCGCGGCCGTCGGGGAGGGCCGCGGAGCGGACCCGGAACACCTCGGCCCCGACCGGAAGCGCCGTGAGCACGTCAGGGAGAATCTCCGCCATGACGCACACCGTGCTGATCGCCGAGGACGACCGGGCCATCCGCGACTCGCTCGCCCGCGCCCTGATGCTGGAGGGCTACCGGGTGCGGGTCGCCGCCGACGGCACCCAGACCCTGGCCGTCCACGCCGAACAGCGCCCGGACGTCCTGGTGCTCGACGTGATGATGCCCGAGCCGGACGGCCTGGAGGTCTGCCGCCGGCTGCGCGCGGCCGGCGACCGCACCCCGGTGCTGATGCTCACCGCCCGGGTGGAGGTCCCCGACCGGATCGCCGGCCTCGACGCCGGCGCCGACGACTACCTGGTCAAGCCCTTCGACGTGGACGAGCTCTTCGCCCGCCTGCGCGCCCTGCTGCGCCGCCACCCGCCCGAGCCCGCCGCCGAGGCGCTGACCGTCGCGGACCTGCGGGTCGAGCCGCCGGCCCGTCGGGCCTGGCGCGCCGGCCGGGAGCTCGAACTCTCCCGCACCGAGTTCGACCTGCTGGAGCTGCTCGTCCGGCACGCCGGCGCCGTCCTCGACCAGGCCACCCTGTACGAGCAGATCTGGGGCTACGACTTCGGCCCCGGTTCGAAGAACCTCGCGGTGTTCATCGGCTACCTGCGCCGCAAGCTCGACCGTCCGGGCCTCGTGCCGCTGATCCACACCGTCCGCGGCGTCGGCTACACGCTGCGCGAGCCGTGACCGGCCCCGCCCGCCGCCTCCCCCGGTTCCTGCGGTTCCCACGGTTCCCGCGCCCCGCCCGCCGCCTCCCCCGGCTGCCGCGCCCGGGCCTGCCCACCACCCTCGCGCTGGCCTTCGCCGCGATCGCCGCGCTGGTCGCGGTGCTGATCGGCGCACTCGGCTACGACGCCGCCGCGCGGCTGATCCGGGACGACGAGACCGCCGACTTCGGCGCCGCCGTCGACTCCGTCGGCCGGCAGGTCCAGCGGGAGGTCCTCTTCCCGGGCGACTTCGCCGGCCCGAGCGGCCTGAGCGCCGACCTGGTCCGCCCGATCCGGGTCACCACCCAGTCGCTCGACCCCGACGGCGCGGTGCTGCCCGGCACCGCCCGGCTCGACCTGCCGCCGAGCCCGTCCGACCACGAGCTCGCCCACGCCGACCAGCCGGGCCGCACCTCGATCGGGCTGCGCCACCGGCACCGCGAGGCCTACCGGGTCGGTGTGGTCTCGCTCGGCGGGCGGCGCGGGGCGGTCCAGATCATCCAGCAGGTCGGGCCCACCGAGAAGCTGCTGACCACCCTGCGGACCCGCACGGTCGCCCTGGTGGCGATCGTCGCGGTGCTCGCCGGCGGGGCCGGCCGGCTGCTCGCCCGACGGATCACCCGACGGCTGGTCCGGCTCACCGACGCGGCCGAACTGGTCGCCACCAGTGGGCGGTTGGACGTCGCGGTGCCCGCCGCCGGAACGGACGAGGTGGGCCGGCTCGGCCGGGCCTTCGACCGGATGCTGGTCCGGCTCGCCACCGCGAAGGAGAACCAGCGCCGCTTGGTGCAGGACGCCGGGCACGAGCTGCGCACCCCGCTGACCAGCCTGCGCACCAACCTCTCGGTGCTGCCCGGCCTGGACCGGCTGCCGCCCGCCGAACGTGCCGCGCTGATGGCCGATCTGATGGAGGAGTCACGGGAGTTGGCCCAGCTGGTGGAGGAGCTGGTGGCGCTCGCGGCGGACCGCAGGGCGGACGAGCAGCCGACCGAGGTGGTGCTCGCCGACGTGGTCCGGCAGGCCGCCGCCCAGGCCCGGCGGCGCAGCGACCGGCAGATCGTGGTGGACGCGGACGGAACCGTCGTCACCGCCCGGCCGGACGCGCTGGCCCGCGCGGTGGGCAACCTGCTGGACAACGCCGCCAAGTTCGACCCCTCCGGGACCGGCCCGATCGAGGTGGTGGTGCGCGGCCCGCGGGTGGAGGTGCGCGACCGCGGCCCGGGCATCGACGCGGCCGACCTCGACCGGGTCTTCGACCGCTTCTACCGGGCCACCGCCGCTCGCAGCCTGCCCGGCTCCGGACTGGGCCTGGCCATCGTGCACGAGGTGGCCCGCTCGCACGGCGGGACGGCCTTCGCCGCCAACCGGGAGGGCGGCGGCGCGGTGATCGGCTTCACCCTCGGCGGCTGACGGCGCGGACCGGCCCGGCGCGTGGCAGCGCCGGGCCCGCGGTGGGACCCGCCGTCAGCCGGCGGCCAGCAGCCCCCGCCCGAGCCAGTCGGCCTCGTCCCTCACGCCCGGCAGGACGAAGAAGTACCCGCCGCCGGTCGGCGAGATGTAGTCCACCAGCGGCTCGCCGATCAGCCGGGTCTGGGTGGCCTCGAACTGCCGCACCACGTCCTGCTGGTAGCAGCAGAACACCAGGCCCATGTCCAGGTTGCCCGCCTGGTCGACGCCCCGGTCGTAGTTGAAGCCCCGGCGCAGGATGCGCGAGGTGTCGGTGTCGGCGGTGCGCGGGTTGGCCAGCCGGATGTGCGCGTCGAGCGGGATCGCCTTGCCGTCCGGGTCCTTGGCGTAGTCGGGCGCGTCGGTCTCCCGGGCGCCGTCCAGCGGCGCGCCGGTGTCGCGGCGGCGGCCGAACATCTTCTCCTGCTCGGTGAGGGTGACGCGGTCCCAGAACTCGATCAGCATCCGGATGATGCGGATCACCTGGTAGCTGCCGCCGGTCGCCCAGCCGGGTTCGCCCGTCCCGTCGGCGACCCAGACCAGCCGGTCCATCTCGCGCGCGGAGCCGGTGTCGGGGTTGACGATGCCGTCCTTGAAGCCGAGCAGGTTGCGCTGCGCGCCGTACGGGCGGGACTGGTTCTGGAAGCCGTCGATCCGCCAGAGGATCTGCATCGCGCCCCGGGTGTGCCGGGTGATGTCGCGCAGTGCGTGCAGCATGGTGTCCTGGCGGTCGGCGCAGATCTGCAGCGAGAGGTCGCCGTGCAGTTCGGCGGCCCGGAGGTTGTCGTTCGGGAAGGTCTTCATCGGCGCGAGCCTGACCGGCTTGGCCTTGGCCAGCCCGTAGCGGTCGTCGAAGAGCGAGGCGCCGACGCCGACCGTGACGGTCAGGTGGTCGGCGGGGACGGTCGGGCCGAGGATGCCGCTGTCCGAGGGCGGCGCGCCGACCCCGAGGTCCGGCGGGGTGCCGCCGGCGGTGAGGAAGCGGATCCGCTCGGTCAGGGTCCGGAACAGCGCTTCGAGGCCCTTGCGGTCCTGGGCGATCACCTGGCAGGAGACGAAGGCCGCGAAGCCGGGGGCCGGGGTGGTGACGCCGGCCTGGTGGGCCCCGTGGAACGGCACCGCCCCGGCCTTCTCCTGCCTGCCGTCCCCGGCGGCGGCCTGGCCGGCGCCGAGGGCGAGGCCGCCACCGGCCAGCACGGCCGCGCCGGCACCGGCGCCGAGTGCGGCCCGGACGAAGCTGCGCCGGGCCGGTCCGGCCGGGCAGCCGCCCTCCGCGGCGGCCTCGGCCGGCGCGGTGTGCGGGAAGGGGCAGGACCCGGTGGCTGCGGTGTGGTCGGTCATCAGGCGGCCTTCCGGATTTCGAGCAGGGCGGGGACGGGGGCGAGGTCTTCGAGCAGTTCGCCGGTGGCCCCGTTGAGCTGTCGGCGGGCGTCCGCGGGCAGCCGGTCGACCGGGGTCCAGCCCTCGGGCCGGTGCGCGGCGGCGAGCAGGTCGCCGACCCGCTTCATCCCGGCGTTCGCCTTGACGAGCACCTGCGGGTCCCGCTCGTCGAGCAGCGGCTGGAGCAGCGTCAGCAGTTCCTGGGTGCCGGCCAGGTTGGCCTGGGCGGTGGCCAGGTTGGTGCCGCTGCCCATGTCGGTGTCGCCGGTCAGCTCGAACTGGAGGGTGTTCTCCAGGATCTCGTGGGCGCGCAGCGGCAGGTCGCCGGGGGCGAAGTCCTGCCCGGGGAAGTCGTGCGCCAGCTGGTCGACGTTCTGCGCCAGGTCGTCGGCGACAGGCGTCAGCTCCTCGGCGGACCGGCCGTGCCAGAGGCCGTACTCCAGGCGCAGGAAGCCGGTGAAGCCCGGGTCCATCTCCTTGTCGGCGAGGCCGTCCGGGCGGCCGTCGATCTTGCCGTCGAGGTCGGCGAAGGTGCCGTACGCGGCGCCGAGGGAGGCGTACTGGAGGTGGGCGGCGAGCCAGTCGGCCTTCGCTGTGGCGAGGTCGCCGGAGCGCACGTCGGCCTGGAGCTTCCGGCTCTGCGTGACGAGCGTCGCGAGGCCCTGGCCGACGTACTCCTTGTAGCTGTCGAGCGGGGCCTTGAGGTCGTCCTCGGCGACCGGCTTGACGGCCTTGACCACGGCGGCGCCGCTGACGTGCACGGCGGCCGAGGTGACGGGCTTCCCGCCGGTGGGCACGCAGCGCCAGGCGTAGTCGCCGGAGCCGATGGTGGCGGTCAGGGCGCGGGTGGTGCCGGGGGCCAGGCCCTCGATCTCCCCGTAGACCGAGCCGGTGCCCGGGTCGACGAGGTAGACCTCGGCGACCTTGTCGCCGGTGTTGCGCATCTGGAACACCTGCTGGCCGGGCCGCGGGGCGGCGAAGCCCTTGCCGCACTCCTGCTCGGAGACGGCGACGGTGGCGGAGCCTCCCTGCTTGCCGTCGCTGATCGCGATCACGGCGCCGGCCAGCACCACCGGGACGGCGACCGCCGCGGTCGGCAGCACCCAGCGCGGCCGGCCGGCCCGCGCCGGCGGGGCCTCGGACTCCGCGTCGGCCCCGGCGGGCTTCTGCGCGGCCGCAGCGGCGGGCGCGGCGGCCGGGGCGCTGGTGCCGCCGCGGACGCCCTCGACGAACAGCGTCATCACGATGCCCAGGTAGGCGACGTAGCCGACGACCTGGAGCACCGTCATGGTGACGGTCAGGTTGAGCGTGCCCTGGACGAGCGTCGCGTACCAGGACGAGGCGTCCAGGTGCCCGCCGAGGTCGAAGGCGTACGAGGTGCCGCCGCCGATCAGCCCGGACTCCTGGAGGTCCCGCAGGCCGTAGCCGAGCACGCCCGCCGCGACGACGATCAGGCCGATGCCGGTGATGGTGAAGAACCGGGTGAGGTTCATCCGCAGGGCCCGCCGGTACAGGCCCCAGCAGAGCCCGGCCGAGAGCAGCAGGCCGAGGGCCGCGCCGATCAGCGGCCCGGTGGACTCGCCGGCGGTGCGCACGTTGGTCCACAGGAAGAGCGAGGTCTCCAGGCCCTCCCGGGCGACCGCGAGGAAGCTGGTGAGCACCAGCGCACCGGCGCCCATCGCCAGCGAGGCCCGGACCTTCTCCTTGATCTCGGCGGAGAGGGTGCGCGCCGAGCGTCGCATCCAGAACACCATCGCGGTGACGAAGCCGACCGCGATCAGGCTGAGCACCCCGCCGAAGGCCTCCTGCGCGTGGCCGGAGAGGTTGGCGGCGGTGAAGGTGAGCACCGCGCCGAAGCTCAGGCTGAGCGCGACGGCCGCTGCGACGCCCGTCCACACCTGGGGCAGCCGGGCCCTCTGGTCCGCCCGGACCAGGGTGGCGACCAGGATCGACACGATCAGTCCGGCTTCCAGGCCCTCGCGCAGCCCGATCAGGAAGCTGGGAAACGCCTCGTCCCACATGCGGCGGGCTCCTTCCCCGGGCCCGGCCCGGGTCGTTCACCTGTTCTCGCCTCCGCCGCGGTGGCGGTGGAGCGGCACAGCCGAACGCCCCGGACACCGGGGTCCGGGGCGACGGCTTAGCTTAGGCAAACCTTAGAGCCGGCAAGGTCAACCGCACCCCCGCTTCGGGTAAGGATTCGGTATGAGCCCGCCCTCGCGTTGACCGGGCCCGCGGGCCTCATGGGTCGTCAGGAGTTCGCGGTCACCCCCACCACTGCTCCGGTACCGGCTCCGGCTCGGACGACTCCGGGACCGTCACCGGTTCGGCGCAGCGCACCAGCAGATCGCCCTCCTCCGTCCCGGCGACGAGGTAGCCGCACTCGCGGAGCACGACCGCGGCCGCGCCGCTCAGCGCCGCGAGCGCCTCCCGGGAGGGTGGGCCGCCCGGCTCCGCGCCCGGCGTCCAGCCGACCACCACGCCCTCGGGGTGACGGTCGATCCACAGCGGTGAGGGCCCCGGTCCGGTGTCGAACCCGGCGCGGGCCAGGGCCTCGGTGACGTCCTCGAAGAGTTCACGGTGATCCACCATTGGCGCAGCGTAGGCCCGGGACCACGCGACCCCCGGCCGCGGCGCGCGCCGAAACGGTTCAGCGGCACTCGACCGCAGCATCGGCACCCGTTGGGCCGAGCGGCGGCCAGCCGATCGGGCGTCAGGGGCCCCCGTCCGGCCCGACACGAGCGGCCGGACGGGCCGATGGACGTGCACAGTCGGCCCCCTGCCGACAGCATGACAGAGTAAGCGCTCCATCACCCTGAGCAACGGGTCCAGTGGAACACCTGGTCCGCGCGCCGGTCCGGCCGGCGGGCCCGTATCGAGAGGTCCCATGATCACAACACTTCGCCGGCCGGTGTTCCCGCCGGCGGGCCTCCAGCACGGCACGCCGAGGACGCCGGGGAGCCCGTCGTGAGAACCGACCAGCAGTCGCAGCCGGGACCGGTGACCAGCACGCGCGCCGACCCCGCCAACAAGGCCGAGGCCCTGGCCGACTGGACCGACGGCCGACTGGGCATCTACTCCCTGGCCAAGTCCAATCTGCGCAAGATCTTTCCCGACCACTGGTCCTTCATGCTGGGTGAGATCGCGCTCTACACCTTCGTCATCATCATCCTCACCGGCGTCTGGCTGACCATGTTCTTCACCCCGAGCATGGGCGAGGTCGTCTACGAGGGGACGTACGTCCCGCTCAGGGGCATCGCGATGTCCGAGGCCTACTCCTCGACGCTCAGGATCAGCTTCGACGTGCGCGGCGGCCTGCTGATGCGCCAGATCCACCACTGGGCGGCCATCGTCTTCGTCGCCGCGATGCTGACGCACATGATGCGCGTCTTCTTCACCGGCGCGTTCCGCAAGCCGCGCGAGATCAACTGGGTCTTCGGCGCGCTGCTGCTGATCCTCGGCATGTTCGACGGCTTCATGGGCTACTCGCTGCCGGACGACCTGCTCTCCGGCACCGGCATCCGCTTCATGGAGGGTGCCATCCTCGCCGTCCCGATCGTCGGGTCGTACCTGCAGTTCTTCATGTTCGGCGGCGAGTTCCCGGGCACCGAGATCATCCCCCGGCTGTTCACCGTCCACGTCCTGCTGATCCCGGGCATCATGGTGGGCCTGCTCGCGGCACACCTGATCCTGGTCTTCTACCACAAGCACACCCAGTTCGCCGGGCCCGGCCGGACCAACCAGAACGTGGTCGGCATGCCGCTGCTGCCGGTCTACACGGCCAAGGCGGGCGGCTTCTTCTTCCTGGTCTTCGGCGTGGTCGCGGTGATGTCCGCGATCGCCACGGTCAACCCGATCTGGGCGTACGGGCCGTACCGTCCGGACCAGGTGTCCACCGACGCCCAGCCGGACTGGTACATGGGCTTCTCCGAGGGCCTGATCCGCGTGATGCCCGGCTGGGAGATCAGCGTCTGGGGCGGCCACACCCTCAACCTCGGGGTGTTCATCCCGCTGATGGTCTTCCCGCTCGTGCTGATGGTCGTCTGGGGCTACCCCTTCCTGGAGGCCTGGATCACCGGGGACCGGGGCGAGCACCACATCGCCGACCGGCCGCGCAACGCCCCGGTCCGCACCGCCTTCGGCGCGGCCTGGATCGGCCTCTACCTGCTCCTGCTGGCCGGCGGCGGCAACGACCTGCTGGCCACCCACTTCCAGCTCTCGATCAACGCGATCACCTACGCGGTGCGGATCGGCTTCTTCACCGTGCCGGTGGTCGTCTTCGTGATCACCAAGCGGTGGTGCCTCGGCCTCCAGCGGCGGGACAAGGAGAAGGTGCTGCACGGCCGGGAGACCGGCGTCATCAACCGGCTCCAGCACGGCGAGTTCGTCGAGATCCACGCCCCGCTGCCGCCGGGCCGGCTCTACACCCTCACCGCGCACGACCAGCCCCAGCCCTCCGAGCTGCCGCCCGAGGTGGACGAGAACGGGGTGGCCCGCAAGACCGGGCTGTGGACCCGCACGCGGGTGAAGCTCTCCCGCGGCTTCTACGGCAAGGGCAGCCAGATCGCCAAGCCCACCGTCGAGGAGCACGAGGAGATCAGCAGCGGCCACGGCCACCACTGATTCCCGGGCACGACGAGGGCC
>NZ_JBHXEM010000110.1:0-29960 GCF_042724755.1 Kitasatospora sp. NPDC127067
TTTTTAATGCTTATGAGGTAATACGTGATTTTTTGTGGTCTCGTGGGCTGGGTGTTGTGTATATGAGACAGCCCGCAGTCAGGGCGGGCCGCACCCCCGTGCCGGCGGCCGGGGGACCGCTGCCCGGTCCCCCGACCGCCACCCTCCGCCCCTGGTCGGCGCGTTCGGCGGTGCGGCTATCGTGCACAGGTGCACGAGGCGGCCCGGGACCCCGGGCAGGGCACGTGAGGGGAGCTCCAGGTGATCGGACGGGCGCTGAACGGGCGTTACGAACTCGTCGACTTGCTCGGCGTCGGCGGCATGGCCACCGTCTGGCGCGGGACGGACCGGGTGCTGGGCCGTCAGGTGGCCGTCAAGGTCCTCAACGGCGGGCTCGCCGACGACCCCCGCTTCGCCGAGCGCTTCAGCCGCGAGGCGCAGCACGCGGCCATGCTGGCGCACCCGAGGATCGTCATGGTCTTCGACTCGGGCGTGGACCAGGGCACCCCGTTCATCGTCATGGAGCTCGTCAACGGCCGTTCGCTGGCCGCCCTGCTGGCGGAGCAGCAGGCGCTGCCGGTGGAGCGCGCCGTGGGCATCGCGGCGGCGGTCTGCGAGGCGCTGTCGGTCGCGCACGCGGCCGGGCTGGTGCACCGGGACATCAAGCCCGGGAACATCATGATCACCGATGACGGCGGGGTGAAGGTCGTCGACTTCGGCATCGCCAGGGCCGGTTCCTCCAGCAACCTGACCCAGACCGCGAGCGTGCTCGGCACGGCCGCCTACCTCTCGCCCGAACAGGCCACCGCCTCGGAACTGGACGGGCGGACGGACCTGTACGCGGTCGGCTGCGTGCTGACCGAGATGCTCACCGGCGCGACCCCGTTCACCGCCGAGACTCCGGTGGCGATCGCCTTCAAGCACGTCAGCGAGCAGCCGCTGCCGCCGTCCGCCCGCCGCCAGGGCCTGCCGCCCGCGCTGGACGCGGCGGTGCTGCGGCTGCTGGCCAAGAACCCGGCCGACCGCCCGGCCGACGCGACCACCGCCCGGGCCGAACTCCTCGGCACCGTACCGGGGCTGATGGTCGCCGACCCGACGGCGGAGCTGCTCGCGAACGCGGGCGGGGCCGCCACCCAGCTGCTGCCGCCGGTGCCGCACTTCCCGGCGCCGAACCAGCAGCACACCACCGTGCTGCCGCCCCAGCCGCCGGCCGCCACCTCGGTGATGGCGCCGATCCCCGCCCCGGCGGCTCCCGCCTACGTCCCGGTCCCAAGGCCCGGGCCCGGGAACGCGCCCGCGCCTGCCCGCAGCCGGCGGAAGCCGCTGGTGTTCGGGGCGTTGGGCGTGGCGGGCCTGGCCGGCGTCACCGCGCTCGCCCTCACCGCCTTCGACGAGCCGGCCGGCAACGCGGCCGCCGCCAAGCCCGCCGCGGCCACCGCCCCGTCCACCGCCCCGGTCACGACGCCCACCCCGAAGGCCTCCGCGGCCTCGGCGGCGCCCACCACCAGCTCGGCGGCGCCGTCCGCGCCCCCAGCCCCCACCCAGGCCGTCCCGCGCAACCAGCCCGCGGCGCTGCAGATCCAGGCCTTCCGCCAGGCCGTCGCCCAGGCCCAGGTCGGCCGGGAGCGGGACAAGCAGACCGACCTGTTGAGGATCCTCGACACCACCGCCGCGCGCCTCAACGAGGGCAACCCGGACGACGCCGCGCAGGAGCTCAAGAACGCCCAGAAGGTGGTCAAGGACATGGGCAAGAAGCACGCCATCGACGTCCCGACGTACGCCAACTGGAACGCCCGCCTCTCGGCCCTGTTCGCCACCCTGCACACCGCCGTCGATCTCCAGGACGACTGACGGGCCCGGCCGCCTGCTACCGGCTACCGGCTCCGGCCGTCGGCTGCCGGCTTCGCGGAGGCGGACTCGTGTCCTTCGCCGCGGGTGAGGGTTCCATCCTGAGTGCACAGCACTGTCCACAGCCTGTGGACAGTGCTGTGGGCCGACCGCACCGACCACACCGGCCGGCCGGCGGAAACGTCGGGCACACGCCCGTCGGCCCCCTTGCGCGGCAAGGGGGCCGACGGAAACCCCGGTGGCGCCTACCTGGCGGCGGTGACGGGCTTGCGGGCCCGGGTCAGCAGGGAGACGCCCGGCAGGCCCTGGACGGGCAGGTAGCGCTCGGCGGCGATCACCGTGCTGAGCGCGGTGTTGATGAAGGCCGGAACGTCGTCCAGGTCGCTGCCGGTGCTCTTCTTCCGGCGCCAGGCGGCGGCCGGGCGGAGCAGGACGTTCCAGCTGTCCAGGGTCTCCATGGTGAAGCCGCTGCCGACGATCACCTCGCGCAGGGTGTCGCGGGTGTAGCGGCGGACGTGGCCGACCGCGACGTCGTGCGCCGACCAGAGCCTCATGTCGCTCGGCACCGCGATGAGTGCCACCCCGCCGGGGCGCAGCACCCGGTGGATCTCGGCCATCGCCGCGTCGTCCTCCTCGATGTGCTCCAGCACGTCGAAGGCGACCACCAGGTCGATCGCGCCGTCGGCGACCGGGAGCCGGCGGGCGTCGGCCCGCATCACGGTGAGCCCGCGGTCGCGGGCCACCCGGGCGCCCTCCTCCCCGTACTCGATCGCGATCGGCTTCCAGCCGTTCGCCCTCAGCACCCGGGTGTTGCCACCGCCCGCGGCCCCGATGTCCAGCGCGGTGCCCGCCTTGCTGAACTTGGCGAGTTCCCGGCCCAGCAGTATCCGCCGCTCCTTGTACCACCAGTGCCGGTCCTCGAGCTCGGCGAGCTTGCGTACCTCATGACCTTCCACGGACCCTCCCGGACTTCTTCGTCTCCCTGGCCGCCGCGGAACGCGTCGTCCGGCCGAGCGAAAACATGAGAATTTCGTGAGGTCACTTTACGGGTACGGCGTCCTCGCGGATCCGGGCAGCCCGGTCGGCCGGAGTGTGGTGTCGGCCGGGTGGCGGCGGTCGGCCCGCAGCCCTCGCCGAGGCGGCCGGTGCGGAGCCAACTGCCAAAGAACTGAAGGACTTTGACGAATCGTCGGAAAGGTCTGGCCGCAGGGGTGCCGGGCGGACGTCCGTTGCCGTCCGCGCCGGCCTCAGTCCTGCCGTCGGATCCGTCGCTCCACGTTCCCCCGGACCGCCCGGGACGCCGTTCCGGCCGCCGCCGCGAGGAACACGAAGTTGTACCCGATCTGCAGCACCACCACGAGGCGCGCCGTCTGCCCGGCCGGGGTGATGTCCCCGTACCCGACCGTCGCCATCGTCACCACGGTGAAGTACAGCGCGTCCAGCCGGGTCTCCAGCCCGGCGAACTCCGACTTGTGCGCGCCCATCACGTAGTACGTCCCCGCGAAGATGGTCATCGCCAGGAAGATGAGGAAGGCCAGCCAGACCACCGGCCGCTTGGCCGTCCCCCGCATCACCCCGACGATCTTGGCCAGCATCAGCCAGGTCAGCCCGACCAGCGCTCCCGCGAACACCAGCCAGCTCAGCACCGGCCGGCGCTCGCCGAGCCACTCCAGGGGCAGCGTGAAGTACCCGACCATCAGCAGCGTCGACGCGATCAGCAGCCAGAGCCAGGCCCGGAGGTCGGCAGGGGGCGGAGGGTTCTCGGACATCCCGCCCAGCCTCCCCGGGCCCGGGCCCGTCCGCTCGCCCGCCTGGTCCGATCGGGCGAGCCCCCGCGCCGTCGCCGTACGGGCCGCCGGCCGCCGCAGTCGCGGCCGCTCCGTTTCGGCGGTTCTCCGGAGGTCCTCGCGCCCCGCCGGCCCCGGAGGTCCCCGTGCCCCGGAAGGCCCCGCACTCCGGGGGGCCGCCCCTCAGGCCGAGGCCCCGGCTCCTTCCCCGGGCCGCCCCGCCCGGTCCTGCCCCGGCGAGTCCAGCAGCTCCAGCACCGCCAGGACGGCGAGCAGCCCGAGCGCCAGACAGAGCGTCACCAGCACCGTCGGGTGGCTCCACAGCACGAAGGCCAGCGCCGTGAGGGCGACCGCCAGCCAGCCCAGCGGGGCCTTCCAGCGGTGGACGAACCGACCGACCGGCCCGAGTCGCAGTCCGGCCCGTGCGGCCACCCGCCGCACCGCGCCCAGCCCGGCGCGCCAGCCGCCCCGGACGGTGCGCGCCCACCGTCCGGGGCCGATCACCCAGGCGCCGAGGGCGACCAGCAGGCCGAGGGTGACCACCACCCGGACGGCCGAGCGCAGGTACCGGACCAGGGTGTCGTACACCGCCTGGGCGGCCGCCTGGTCGACATCGGCCGGGAGCCGGTCCAGGTAGACGGCCCGGAACGCGCTCAGCCCGATGCCCAGCAGCAGCGCCCCGCCCGCCATGCCGAGGGCCGTCGCCACCACCGCCCGGCGGCGCCGGGTCGCGAGCAGCACACCGCCGAGCGCGCAGACCCCGGCCAGCACCGGCACCCAGAAGCCGGCCAGGTCCAGGACCCGCAGGGTGGTGCGGACCTCGGGGAGGGCGTCGGACCGTACCAGCGGGTAGGAGGTGTGGATCTCCGGGATCCGGGAGGCCAGCGGGAGCCCCTGGTCCACCAGCGCGGACTTCACCCGGGCGATCACCGGGGCGAGGTCGAGCACCACGGTGTCGTCGTGCACCTCGACGGCGCCGCCGCCCTGCCCGGTCACCATCTTCTCGACCGCGGCATGGGCGTCCCGGTTGACGTCCGTCCAGAGGGTGACGAAGGCGTCGCTGTTCACGAGCCGTTCGACCTGGGCGTGGACGAGGCTGCCGAGCCCGTCGTCCAGGGCCTGGCCGATGCCGCCCAGCAGGGCGCCGAGCTTGGGCCGGTCGTCCGGGGCGAGGCCGTCGAGCAGCGAGTCGAGCGGGAGCTTCTTCACGATCTCGGCGGTCACCCGGTCGGTGACGGCCGCCTTGATCCTGGGGTCCTCGGCCAGCGGGGCCATCGTCGCGAGGTAGCGGTCGGTGTCGCTGATCTCGGACCGTGCCCAGAGCGCGAGGGCGCCGAGCGGGGTGAGCGCGCAGGCCAGCACGATCAGGAGGGCGGCGAGGAAGGAGCGGACCCGGTGCCGGGGCGGTGGGCGGTCCGCCGGGAGTGCGGTCGGCCCGGCGGCCAACTGTTCGGCGAGCCGTGCCTCCTGGGCCTCGACGGCACTCAGCCGGGCCCGCAGCTCGGCCAGTTCGTCGCCGGGTCCGCCCTCGGGCCCGGCGCCGGGTTCGTCGGTCGGCATGCCGGGCTCCGTTCCTCCGATGGGTGCATACCAGGAGACAACGGATCAGATCGGACGGCCAGTCGGGAGGGGCGGTGGCCGGAGGGGGCCCGGAACGGTTCAGGACGGCCCCGGAACGCGGAAAGCCCCTGGTGGTTCACCAGGGGCTTTCCGGAGGAAGGGGCGGACTCAGGCGGTCGTCTCGGGCCGCTTGGTCTCGGTGGCCTTGGTCACGTTGGTCGGCGTGACGGCCGGGCGGTCGGCGCTCTGCTGGGGAGCGGTGGCGCCCTGCTGGGGAGCGGCGGTGCTCTGCGCGGTGCCGGCCGCGGCGTCCGCCGGGGTGTCGTCCTCGCGCATGGCCTTCGTCTCGGCCTTCAGGATGCGCATGGACTTGCCCAGGCCACGGGCCATCTCGGGCAGCTTCTTCGATCCGAACAGCAGGATTACGACCGCCAGCACCACGAGAATGTGCCAGGGCTCAAGACCGTTCCGCAGCATCCTGGCCACCGGTCCCTTCTTGTCAGGAGTCATGGCGGGCGCTAGCGCCCGTGCTGGCCAGTATGCCTGTACCTGACGGCGAACGGATACACCAGCCGGGAAACGCTGGCCAAAAACCAGGTGCCGTTCGAGCGGATCGCGAGCGCGGCGGCACCGGCCCGGCCGGACGCGGGTGCCGAAGCTCACACCCGGCCGACCGCGTCGGGGCGTTCAGTGGACGAACGGCACCATGCGCTTCGTCACCCGGCGGTACCGCGCGTACTCGCTCCCGAAGGCGTCCAGCAGCAGCCGCTCCTCGGCGGAGATCCGCCAGCCGTACGCGGCGAGCAGCAGGGCCACGACCACCAGGGCGGCCGCCCAGCTGCCGGTGCCGACCGCGTAGCCGACCCGGACCAGCAGGCTGCCGGTGTACCCGGGGTGCCGGATCAGCCGGTACGGGCCGGTGCGGACCAGGCGCTGGGTGTCCACGGTGCGCAGGGTGCGGGTGTAGTAGCGGCCCAGGGTACGCATGCCCCAGGCCCGCAGCGCCAGCCCGGCGACCACCAGGGCCACCCCGAACCAGGCGGCCCAGGAGGGCAGTTCGCCGATCCCGGCGCGGTCGAACAGCACCACGACCAGGACCGACACGACGTAGCAGCCGAGCAGCAGCCGGGTGGACCCGCGGTCGCGGCGGTCGGCGTGCCAGGTGCCGGCGGCGGTGTCCTCGCGCCGGCGCAGCAGCAGCTCGTAGGCGACCCAGCAGAGGACGCCGAGGAGGGAGAGGAGGGCGGGCAGGGACATGAGGGGCTCCCGGCGGTCGGATCCGAGGTGTGCTTCCACGGTCCTCCCGGCGGGCGGCCGGCACACGCACCCGGGGGCGGACCCGGCGCGGTCCACCCCCGGGTGGAGGTGCGGCGCGGGGGATCGCGGGCGTTCGGTGCGACCGCTGTGCGGGGGCGGGAGGGCGGCTCCCGGGCCGGCGGCTCCCTGGACGGCGGAGAGCCCCCGCCCGGGATGGGCGGGGGCTCTCGATGACTCGCGTGGATCGGGCCGGACGGGTCGGACGGGTCAGACGGCGGCGGGCTCCGGAGCGGGTTCCGAGGGGGTGGCGGGGGCGGCGGCCGGGAGGTGCCGCATCAGGCGGTAGGCCAGGACGGCGGCGCCCAGGGCGAAGACCAGGCCGACCACGGCCGCGACGTGCAGGCCGTCGGTGAAGGCGGTGCGGGTGGTCTCCAGCAGGTCGGCGCCGAGTCGGCCGGGCAGGTGGGCGGCGACGGTGACCGCTCCGCCGAGGGTGTCCTGGGCGGTCCGGGCGGCCTCGCCGTCGACGCCGGCCGGGAGGGCGCCGTCCAGCCGGTGGCGGTAGACCGCGGCGCCGGCCGCGCCGAGCAGGGCGATGCCGAGCGAGCTGCCGAGCTCGACGGCGGTCTCGGAGGTGGCGGAGGCGGCGCCGGCCTGCTCGACCGGGGCGGCGGAGACGACCATCTCGGCGGTCATCGTCATGGTGCCGACCGTCCCGGCGGCCAGCACGCCGGCCGCGGTGAGGATGAGCGCCAGCGGGGAGTGCGGGCCGACCAGGGTCATCATCGCGAAGCCCGCCGAGCCGACCAGGAAGCCACCGCCCATCAGCACCGCCGGGCGGACCTTCCCGGCCAGCGCCGAGCTGGTCCCGACCGCGGCGCCGACGCCCAGGCTCGGCACCAGCGACCAGAGCGAGGCGGTCAGCGGGCTCATGCCCTTGACCAGCTGGAGGTACTGCGAGGTGAAGAGGGAGAAGCCCATCATCGCGAACATCGCGATGCTGTTGACGCTGATCGCGCCGCTGAAGGTGCGGATCCGGAACAGGCTCAGGTCGAGCAGCGGGTTCGCGGCGGTGCGCTGGCGCCGCACGAAGGCACCGGCCAGCAGCAGTCCGGCGGGGACGGCCAGCCCGGGCAGCAGGCTCCAGCCCTCGACGGCGATCGTCTTGACGCCGTAGACCAGCGGCAGGATCGCGGTCAGCGAGAGCACGGCGCCGAGCAGGTCGAAGCGGCCGGTGCGGCCGGTGGAGCGGTACTCGGGGAGCAGGACGGGCGCGGCCAGCAGCACCAGGGCCATCACCGGGACGGCGAGCAGGAAGGCCGAGCCCCACCAGAAGTGCTCCAGCAGGAGCCCGCCGGCGACCGGGCCGAGGGTGGCCCCGGCGGTGAGGATGCCGCCCCAGGCGCCGAGCGCGATCTGCCGCTGCTTGGGGTCGTGGAACATGTTGCGGATCAGCGCGAGGGTCGAGGGCATCACGGTGGCCCCGGCGGCGCCGAGCAGCGCACGCGCCGCGATCAGCTGGTCGGCGCCGTGCGACCAGGCGGCCAGCAGCGAGGCGCCCGCGAAGCCGGCGGCGCCGATCATCAGCAGTCGGCGGCGGCCGATCCGGTCGCCCAGCGCGCCCATCGTGATGAGCAGTCCGGCCAGCAGGAACGAGTACATGTCCATGATCCACAGCTGCTGGGTGCCGCTCGGCGCCAGCGTGGTGGAGATGTACGGGACGGCGAAGAAGAGCACGCCCATGTCCATGGTGAGGACGAGGGTCGGGAGCAGGAGGACGGCCAGGCCGATCCATTCGCGACGGCCTGCGCGGCCGGTGGTTGCGGTCATGGGGAAGACGGTACGGATGACTCAGACGCTTGTCTAGTACGCATGTGCAAGTCGCTCGTGCAAGACGGACGATCGAGTGAGACGAATGTGCGAGACATTCGTCCATGGCTTCCGTAGGATCAGGGCATGGGAAACCGCGAAGACCTGATGGGCGGCGCCAAGCGCTGCCTGTACGAGAAGGGCTACGGCCGCACCACCGCCCGCGACATCGCGACCGCCTCCGGCGTCAGCCTGGCCGCGATCGGCTACCACTTCGGCTCGAAGGAGGCGCTGCTCAACGCGGCGATGATCGAGGCGATCGGAGAGATGGGGGAGGCCCTGGGCGCGGTGGTGATCGCCGCCAACCAGGTGTCGGACGACCCGGAGGTGCGCTTCGCGGCCGTCTGGGACGGCCTGCGGGACGTCTTCGTCGAGCACCGCGGGCTCTGGGCGGCCCAGTTCGAGGCGCTCGCCCAGGCGGGGCACGCCCCTGACCTGGCGGACGCCTTCGCGGCGGCGCAGAAGGAGGGCCGGCTCGGACTGGCCGCGGTGTTCCAGGGGCTGCCCGAGGTGCCGGACACCGCGGAGGAGGTCGCCCGCGGGTCCTTCTACCAGACGCTGCTGGCCGGCTACTGCGCCCAGTGGCTGGCCGCGCCCGAGCTCGCGCCCAGCGGGCAGGACTTCCTGTGGGGACTGCGGCTGGTCAGCGACGGCGTGTTCGCCCCCGTGGAGCACTGACCCGCTACTGAGCTCTCGCCCGCTGCGGAGTCCTCTCCCGCTGCGGAGTCCTCTCCCGCTACGCGGTGACGGCGGTCAGCAGCACCACCGAGTCGACATGCGCCAGCAGCCCGTGCCGCTCCTGCGGGACGGGCTCCAGGTGGCCGGCCTGCAGTTCCAGCCGCCGGCCGGCGATGGTCAGCGAGACCCGGCCGCGCAGCACCTGGACACTGCCCGCGGCGGGCGGGTTGTGCTCGTCCAGCGTGGTGCCCGCGGTCAGCGCGATCACGGTCTGCCGCAGGATCCCGTCGTGCAGGACCAGGTGGGCGCTGCGCCCGTGCGGGCTCTCCGCCGCCCGGGCGGCGTGCTCCACGGCGAGCTGTTCGAGATCGGGCACCGCGCCTCCTCCTGGCTCCGGGCGCACTCCGTGAGCCCAGGGTCGCGGACGCCCGGGCGCCCCGCACCCGGAGGTGCCGCGGCCGGGCGGTCCGAGGTGCAGGCTCCGCCGACTGCCCGCATCGTGGAGGCATGGCGACCAACGACAGAGTCATTTCCGGGTTCCAGGTCAACCGCCCGCTGCTGACCGGCGGCGTGGCGCTCACCGCGATCGGCACCCTGCTCAGCGCGACCGGGACGGTGGTGGTGTGCGCGGCGCTGATCGCGGCCGGCCGCAGCTGGGTGCGCGGTCTGGACACTCCGCCGACCGCGCTCGCCCAGCGGGCCCTGCGGGAGGCGAAGGTGGCGTCCAACGCGGGCTGGGAGGCCTGGCGCACCGAGCACAGCTCACCCAACTGAGACCGGCCGCCGGGCTGGCGAACAGCGGGGCGGGCCGCCGCGGAACGACGGCCCGCCGTGCCGTCGGACCCGAACGGCCCTAAAGGCCCAGCGACTTGGCGATGATGCTGCGCATGACCTCGCTGGTGCCGCCGTAGATCCGGAACACCCGGTTGTCGGTGTAGAGCCGGGCGATCGGGTACTCCAGGATGTAGCCGTAACCGCCGTGCAACTGGAGGCACTTGTCGATCACCGTGGAGGCCGACTCGGTGCAGAACAGCTTCGCCGCGGCCGCGTCCGCGACGGTCAGCTCGCCGAGCTGGTACAGCTCCAGCGCCCGGTCCACCATCGACTGCTGCGCCACCACCTGGGACTCGCAGTCGGCCAGGGTGAACTTGGTGTTCTGGAACTCGGCCACCGCCTTGCCGAACACCTTGCGGTCCTTGACGTACTGGACCGCGAACCGCACCGCCGCCGCGGCCGCCGCGTACGCGCCGACGGCGATCGCCAGTCGCTCCTGCACCAGGTTGTGGGTCAGATAGGAGAAGGCCCTGCCCTCCTCGCCGAGCAGGTTCTCCACCGGCACCCGGACGTCGCTGAACGCCAGCTCGGCGGTGTCCGAGGTGCGCAGGCCGATCTTCTGGAGCTTGCGGCCGACGGTGTAGCCCGCGGAGGCGGTGTCCACGCAGAGGATGGACAGCCCGGCCCGTCGGTTCTCCGGGTCGTACGGGGCGGTGCGGCAGACCACCAGGACGAGATCGGCCAGCACGCCGCCGGTGATGAAGGTCTTGGCGCCGTTCAGGACGTAGTGGGTGCCGTCCTCGGAGAGCCGTGCGGTGGTGGAGATGCCCGCGAGGTCGGAGCCGGCGCCCGGTTCGGTCATCGCGATCGCGGTCATGATGTCGCCGGAGACGAAACCGGGGAGCCAGCGCCGCTTCTGCTCCTCGTTCGCGTACTCCAGCAGGTACGGCAGGACCAGGCCGGTGTGCACGCCGGAGGAGCCGAAGCTCACGCCCGCCCGGGCGGTCTCCTCGGCGATCACCGCCTGGTACTTGAAGCCGCTCTCGCCCGCGCCGCCGTACTCCTCCGGCACCTCGATGCCGTAGACGCCGAGCTCGCCGAGCTGCCGGTAGAAGTCGCGCGGCGGGTGACCGTCGGCCTCCCAGCTCTCGTAGACCGGGACGACCTCGTTGGCGATGAAGTCCCGGATGGTCTCCCGGAAGGCCTCGTGGTCCTCGTTGAACACGGTGCGGCGCACGGCGGCGCTCCCTTCGACGGCGCCGGCCGGGGCTGCCGGCCGGGGCGGAACCTGCCTGGTGGTGGCTCCACAAGTTAATCCGGGGTAGCTTCGGCTGTCCAGAGTCGGCCGGGCGCGGAAAGCCGGTGGGGAGCGCGGCCGGCGGGGGTGCGAAGTGAATCCTTGCTAGCCTTCCGTCGACGCCGGTCACGGTCCCGTTCCAGAGGCCGGCGCCGTGCCGGACCAGTGCCGGGCCGGTGCGGGACCAGCCGGGTCGGTGCCCGGCCGAAGGGGAGGGAGGCTCGCCATGGTGGTCCGACGGCCGCCCGGGCGGCGCGCCCAGATCCTGGCCGTGGCCGCCGACCGCTTCCACCGCAGCGGCTATCACCAGGTCTCGATGACCGAGGTCGCCGCCGGTGTCGGCATCACCGCGCCC
Source organism: Kitasatospora sp. NPDC127067 (assembly GCF_042724755.1). Lineage (NCBI taxonomy): Bacteria > Bacillati > Actinomycetota > Actinomycetes > Kitasatosporales > Streptomycetaceae > Kitasatospora > Kitasatospora sp. NPDC127067. The sequence goes on from NZ_JBHXEM010000110.1 coordinate 11,405, forward strand.
GCGCTCTACCGGCACTTCCGCGGCAAGCCCGAACTGCTGGACCGGGCCGTCCGGTTGGGCCTGGACGCACTCGCCGAAGGCCTGCGTCCGGCCCGCACCACCGCCGACCTCGGCGCCGCGCTGGCCGCCGTCGCGGTCGGCCACCGCCCGCTCGGCACCCTGGTGCAGCGCGACGCCCGGCTGCTGCCGCCGGCCCGGCGGGCGGCACTGCGCCGTGAACTGCGCGCCGACGTCGCCCTGATGGTCGCCGTGCTGCGCGTGGAACGGCCGGAACTCACCGCCGGGGACGCGGAGTTGCTCTGCTGGTCGGCGCTCTCGGCTTGTGCCGGGCTGTCCTACCAGTCGGCGGCGCCGCAGCCCCGACGGGCCGAGGCGCTGCTGCGCGGGATGGTCGCGGCCGTCCTGGCGGTCCCCCTGGGCGGTACGGCCGCGGGGCCCTGCGTCGGGCCGGTGCCGGTGGCGCCGGAGCCCGCCTCCGGGCCGGTGTCGGCTGCGCCGGGGACCGCCTCCGGGCCGGCGCCGGAGCCCAGGCCGCGGGCGCGCCGGGAGGAGCTGCTCGCGGCGGCCGTCCGGCTGTTCCACCAGCGCGGCTTCGACAACGTCAGCACCGACCAACTCGGCGCCGCCGTCGGCATATCCGGCCCCAGCGTGTACCGGCACTTCGACAGCAAGGCCGAGCTGCTCGCCGCCTCGCTGGTGCGCAGCCGCGAGCGGCTCTGGCACGAGGTGGACGGCGCGATCTCGGCCGCCGCCGGGCCCGGGGCGGCGCTGGAGGCCGGGCTGGGCGCGTACGTCGGCTTCGCGCTGCGCAACGGGGACTACCTGGGCGCCATGCTGAGCGAGACGGAGCGGCTGGCCCCGCCCGACCGCCGGGCCGCGGTGGACTTCCGGCGGGACTTCCTGCGCACCTGGGTCGGCCTGCTGCGGCAGGTGCACCCCGGGCTCGACCCGGCGGCCGCCCGGATCCGGGTGCACGCGCTGTTCGCGCTGGTCAACGACGGGGTGCGGAACCGTCCGCACAGCACCAGGCCGGACCTCGGGGACTGCCTGCTCCGGCTCGGCCGGGCGGTGCTGGGGACGTCCGGGGGAGGGGCGCTCTAGCGGTTGCCCCCGGTGCCTCGGGAGTTCCCGCCGGTGCCCCGGGAGTTCCCGCCGTTGCCCTGGGGGGCGCCGGTGTTCCCGCTGTTGTTCTGGGTGCCGCTGACGCTTCCGCCGTTGCCCGTCACCGCGAGGGTGTTGTTCTGGTTGCCCGCACCCGAACCGGTGGCCGTCTGCTGGGTGTTGATCACGTTTCCGTGGACGTCGCCGATGATGTTGCCGGAGCCCGCGTCGCTCACCACGCTGCCGTTGGAGTGGCCGGTCGCGCCGGCGCCGTCGTCGGCGTGCGCGGTGGCGGCGCCGACGCCGACGAGGAGGAACGCCCCGAGGGCGGTGGCGGCGGCTGCGCGAATACGGGGCACGCTGGTCTCCCTGGCGAGAAGTGCGGATCGTGGCGCCGTCCGGGGTGGCCGCTCCGGGGCGCCGTGGCCCGCGGGGCCGGGCGGCTCGCCGTACGTACGTCGCCGGTTCAGCATTCACCAGTGCGGTGGACGAACTCCACCGAACGGGTGGCAATTCCCCCGATGGGGGAGGATCGGTCAATTCGGAGTTGACGGTATTCCGTCATTCCGTCAGGAGGGTGCCGAAGAAGAAAGAAATGGTCGCCAGATAGTCGCACTGGCACACTGGGGACCCATGTCTGATGGTGCCCCGCCCGAGCCCACCCCCGCCGAGGAGCTGCGCACGACCGAGGTCGATCTCGGCGGCCTGGTGAACGTCCTCGCCACCCACCTCTACTCCACCCCGCTGGTCGCCCTGCGCGAACTCGTCCAGAACGCGCACGACTCGCACACCCGCCGGCTCCTGGAGGACCCGGACGGCGACCACCGTCCGCTGATCCGGGTGCGCGCCGACGCCGCCCGGCGGACCGTCGCGATCGAGGACACCGGCGCCGGCCTCACCGAACCCGAGATCCACTCCTACCTGGCCACCGTCGGCACCGGCTACACCCGGATGCTGCGCGAACTGACCGGCAACCAGGAGCTGATCGGCGCCTTCGGCCTGGGCTTCCTCTCCGCCTTCTCGGTCGCCGACGAGGTCACCGTCACCACCACCTCGCACCGCGAACCGCACCTCGGCCACCGCTACCGCAGCCGCGGCGGCGAGCAGTACCGGGTCGAGCCGGTGCCCGCCCGGCCCCGCCCGGGCACGGTGGTCGAGCTGACCCTCAAGGCCGAGCACGCCCACCTCGCCGACGAGGACGTGCTGCGCGACGTGCTCACCCGCTACTGCGTCCTGCTGCCGGTCCCGGTCCACCTCGGGGACGACGAGCAGCCGGTCAACTCCGTCGAGGTGCCCTGGCGCCACCCCTCCGACGGCGACCAGTACGCCGCCCGGATGCGCTTCGCCGCCGCCTTCGGCCGCCGCTTCGAGCCGCTCACCGCCTTCCCGGTCCACCCGGTCGAGGACGTCACCGATGCGGTAGGCCTGCTCTGGGTCCAGGACGGCGGCACCTACGGCAGCAGCGACAACCGTGACCTCGCCGTCTACCTGCGCGGCATGCTGCTCGCCGAGGACGCCCGCGACCTGCTGCCCCGCTGGGCCGGGTTCATCGGCGGCGTGGTCGAGTCCAACCGGCTCACCCCCACCGCCAGCCGCGAGGACCTCCAGCGCGACGAGCACTACCACGCGCTGCGCAAGGCCCTCACCGACGCCATCGTGGACGGCCTCTACGAGACCGCCCGGCTGCGGCCCGCCGCGTGGCGCCGCATCCTCGCCCGGCACGGCAACGACCTGCTCGGTGCCGCGCTCTGCGACGACCGGCTGTTCACCCTGCTCGCCGACGACGTCCCGGTGCCCACCTCGCAGGGCGACCTCACGGCCGGCGCGCTGCGCGCGGCGGGAGGCGGCGCGGTGCACGTCGCGCTCGGCAGCGGCGGCGGCTTCGAGGAGATGCTGTACCGGGCGATGCGGGTGCCGATCGCCCGCGGCGACCGCTACGCCGTCCTGCCGTTCCTGCGCCGCTACGCCCAGCTGCGCGGCTGCCGGGTGGTCGAGCTGGGCAGCGAGCAGGGCGACCGCGAGCTGTTCCGCGACCCGGAGCGCCCGCTGCCGGAGCACGAGTCGGCCTGGCTGGCCGGCGCCCTCGCCGACCCGGGCGAGCAGCTCGTCCCGGCCCGCTTCGACCCGCCCGGCCTGCCGCTGGTGCTGGTGCCGGACCGCGAGGCCGAGCTGAAGGCCCGGATCGAGGACGACCGGGCGGACGCCCGGATACCCTCGGCCGCCCTGCGGCTGGCCCGCGCCTTCACCGCCCGCACCGACGGCGAGGTCCGGGCCCGGCTCTACCTCAACCTGGCCAGCCCGGCGGTCCGGGACCTGCTGGCCGCCTACCGCGGCGGGCACACCGGCAGCGCGACCGCCGCCGGGCTGCTCCGCTCGATCAAGGTGATCATGGCCGCGGCCTCGTCCGGACCGTCCGAGGGCGACCTCACCGCCGCGCTGGCCGGCATCGGCACCGCGGTCTCCGCCCTGACCGCCGCCGTGCCGGCCGGTCTGCCGGAGGTCCCGGACAGCCCCGGGGCGCTCTCGGAGGAGCGGTGACGGACGGATTGTCAGTGGGGTGCGGTAGACACCTCATCAGCACGACGCAGGGGGAGCAGGCATGACCACCGACATCTGGGCCTGGGTGCGCGACACCCACCGGCAGCTGGCCGAGGCCGGCCACCACCGGCTGGCCGACGCCATCGTCGAGCTGCCCGAGCACGCCACCGAGGGGCGCAACGAGCAGCTCGACGCGCTCTACCCGGAGGCCGTGGCCGCCGCCCGGGCGCTCGGCCTGCCCTGGGTCGAGGTCTACCTGCGGCACTGGCGGATGCAGAACCTGCTGAACAAGCGCCAGCAGGGCGAGGCGGTGCTGCCCGAGGCGGTCGACCTGCTGGACTTCGCGCACCGGGAGGAGACGGCGAACTGCCCGCAGTCCGTCTGCGTGGTGCAGGACTTCGCGATCTGCCACGCCCGGGTCGACGGGCCGGGGTACGTGGCCGAGCGGCTCGCCGTGGTCGGCGAGACGCTGGACCGGATCGAGCCCGACCGGGCCTGCTACGACTGCCTGTCCCGCGAGTACTCCGACGCCCTGGAGGACGACGGCCGGGCGGCCGAGGCGCTGGACCACCTGGACTCCGCGGCCAACCGGATGCGGGCGGCCGGCCAGCCGGTCTCGCTCCGCTTCCACCAGGCCCGGGCCGGCACCCTGCACCTGCTGGGCCGGCACGAGGAGGTGCTGGAGCTGCTGGCGACGGCCGAGCGGGCCGAGCAGACGCAGGGGCGCCGGCTGGACGAGCGCGACCAGCGCTGGGGCGCCCTGCTGCGGGCCCGCGCGCTCGCCTCGCTCGGCCGCACCGAGGAGGCGCTCGCCCTGCTGCCCGAGCGGGCCGAGGCCGAACGGCACGCCGACCTGCGCACCGCCTGGACGCAGACGGTCGAGCTGCTGGTCGCGGCCGGGGCCCGGGAGAACGACGCCGAACTGGGCGCCGTCCTGGCCGGCTGGGTCGGCTACCTGGACGGCGTCGGCGCGCACCGCCCGTGCGTGGACCTGCTGCTGGCGGCGGGGCGGCTCGCGCTCGCCCGCGGTGCCCGTACGGTGGCGCTCACCCTCGCCGCGACCGGGGAGCGCAAGCTCACCCGGCTGCGGCGCACCGAAGGCGTGTCGGAGCAGGTCGCGGCGCTGCGCGCGGCCGCCGAGGCACTGCCGGAGCCCGAGCTGCCCGTCCCGCCGGGCGAGCTGACGGCGCACCTGGCCGAGGTCCGGGTGCCCTACGAGACCGGCGCCGACCTGCTCTCCGTCGCCCTGGACCGGTACCGGGGTGAGCAGGCCGGCGCCACCGGACTGGCGGTGCTCCTGGCCACCGTGCTGGGCGGCCTCGGCCACGCCCGCGCCGCGGCCGACCTGCTGTGGCGGTACCTGGAGGACGACCCGGCCGACCGCGAGCTGACCGGCGCGCTCGGCGAGATGCTGATCGAGGCCCGGGACGCCGAGGGCATCCGCCGCCTCGCCGACCGGGTGGCCGTCTCGGCCCCGGCCGACGGGCACTGGATACGCGCCCGCTGGGCCGCCGCCGAGGGCCGCTGGGCCGAGGCGCTGGAGCAGTGCCGGGCGATCCTGGTGCTGGACGACGAGGTGATCAACACCCGTCGCCTCGCCGCCCACGCCGCGACCGAGCTGGGCGACCACGCCACCGCGCAGCGGATGTACCTGGAACTGCTGGAGCGCGCGGCGCCGGCCGCGGACACCGCCGAGGACTCCGCCGAGGAGGACGGCCACCGGGCGGTCCGGGAGCCGGACCTGTGGCACCTGATCACCGCGGCCACCGCCAACCGGGACTGGGCGGTGGTCCGCTCCACCGGCGCGCTGCTCGACATCGAGTTCGACGAGCCCGAGGGCCCGGTGGACGAGGAGTGGCAGCTGGTCACCGTCCGGGCCACCCGCACCAACGGCGCGACGTCCGACCTGCCCGCCCTGCGGACCGGCCCGGCCACCGCCCGCATCCTGCCCGTGCTCGGGGACGACCTGACGCTCAACCACGGCGACGTGGTGGTCTTCGCCCCGGCCCTGCTGGAGCGCCCGCCGGCCGAGGACGCGCCCGAGGAGGAGCGGCAGCGCTGGCGCCCGGTGTTCGAGCTGCTCACCCTGCTCGACCCGGCCGGGTACACCACCTACTGGATCGACGGCGGCTGGCCCGGCGACGAGCCGTGGTCGGCCCTGCGGGACGAGCTGCACGGGGCGGGGTACGCGGTCTGGGTGTACAGCGGGGACCAGTACCGGATCACCGACCCGGCGGACGGCGGCGACACCCTGCCCGGTGTCTACGCGGCCCTCGGCGTCCCGCCGACCGCCTCGGCCGCCGAGGCCGACGCCCTGCTGCTGCGGCTGACCGACGGCTGGGCCCACCCACTCGCCTGGGCGGAGCTGGCCAAGGCGGCCGGCGCGGCCCCCGCCCGGCACGAGGAGATCGTCGAGCGCTACGGGCTCTGACCGTCCTCGACCGCGCGGCCCCGGCGGGCCGGCCCCTCCGGGCCCCCGCCGGGGCCGCGCGCGTTCCCGGCCGTCCCGCGCGCTCCGTGCCCGGCCGTGTGCGGGACGGCCCGGGAACCATTCCGCCTCCAGCCGAGTCTTTGTCAATGCTTTACTGTTTCATTGCCAAGACTCGACCTCCCGGAGTGCCCGCACCGTGACCAGCCTCGCCCTCGGCCCGTCCTGGCTCGATCCGACCACCCTGATCTCCACCTTCGGCCTGATCGGCATCCTGGCCATCGTCTTCGCCGAGTCCGGCCTGCTGATCGGCTTCTTCCTGCCGGGTGACTCGCTGCTGTTCACCACCGGCCTGCTGGTGGCCGGCGGCACCTACCTGCACCAGCCGCTCTGGCTGGTCTGCGCGCTGATCGTGGTCGCCGCGGTGGCCGGGGACCAGGTCGGCTACCTCTTCGGCCGCAAGGTCGGCCCGAGCCTCTTCCGCCGTCCCGACTCCCGGGTCTTCAAGCAGGAGAACGTCGAGAAGGCCGCCGCCTTCTTCGACCGGCACGGCCCCAAGGCGATCGTGCTGGCCCGCTTCGTGCCGATCGTGCGCACCTTCACCCCGATCGTCGCCGGGGTGAGCAGGATGAACTACCGCGGCTTCGTGGTGTTCAACCTGGTCGGTGGCGTGCTGTGGGGCGGCGGCGTCACCGTGCTCGGCTACTTCCTGGGGCAGATCCCGTTCGTCCGGGACAACATCGAGGCCATCCTGGTCGGCATCGTGCTGGTCTCGGTGATCCCGGTGGCGATCGAGCTGCTGCGGGCGCGCCGCTCCGGCGCGGCGTCCGCCACCCGCCACCGCGCCGGGTAGGCGTCCGCCGCTCCGGCCACGGGACGCCGCGTACATGTGCGTCCGGCTGTTCGATCAGGCAAGGTGTAACCCGAGATCGAGCGGTGGCCGGAGGCCGCCAGGGGTGGCAAGGAGCGGAAGTGCCTAAGCGGGGCCGACCGGGTACGGGCAAGCGGGCGAGGGGGGGCCGGGCGGTCCGACAGGCGCGGCAGGCACCCCCGAAGCCGGTGCACCCCGCCGACGCCCCGCCCACCGAGGGCCTGCTCGGCTACCCCGCCCCGCCGGTCGAGCCCACCACCGTCGTCCCGCTCGCCCTGCCCGTTCCGGAGACCAAGGGCCTGCTGGCCCCTGAGCCCGAGCCCGAGCCGGTACCCGGGCCGGCGGTCCGTGCCGCGACCGGACCGGCCGAGACCGAGCGCCCGGCCCGTCGCCGTTCGGTCGCCGAGGACACCCTCACCCCCGAGGAGTGGCGGGCGGCCGGATACACCCCGCCCACCGGCATCCCGGTCCCGGACCTCACCGCCGGCGCCCCCGGTGAGGCGCCCTGGCCGGACCGGATGCGCACCCTGCTGCGCACCCCGATGTCCGAGCGGCCCGCCTTCGAGCGCACCGCCCGCGAAATGCACCCCTCCGCGTCCGTCACCCGCAACGTCCCGCGCATCCTCGACCTGACGCTGCGCATCGGCGAGCTGCTGCTGGCCAGCGGCGAGGCAGCCGAGGACGTCGAGGCGGCGATGCTCGGCATCGCGCACGCCTACCGGCTGGACCGCTGCGAGCCGCAGGTCACCTTCACCCTGATCGGCATCTCGTACCAGCCCTCGCTGGTCGAGCCGCCGGTCACCGCCGACCGCGTGGTGCGCCGCCGGACCTCCGACTACACCCGGCTCGACGCGGTGTACGCGCTGGTCGCGGACATCACCGCGGAGAACGTGACGGTCAACGACGCCTACCGCAGGCTCGCGCTGATCCGCCGCAACCGGCACCCGTACCCCGCCTGGTTCCTCGCCCTGACCACCGGCCTGCTGGCCGGCGCGGCGACCTTCCTGGTCGGCGGGCGGGTGGACGACAAGGCCTGGCTGGTGTTCGCGAGCGCCTTCGTCGCGGCCGTCCTGGGCGACCGGCTGGCCTCCGCGCTGGCCCGGCGCCGGCTGCCGGAGTTCTACCAGTTCGTGGCGGCCGCTATGCCGGCCGCCGCCTCCGGCATCATCCTCTCGCTCAACGACTGGGGCCTGCGCGGCTCGGTCGTGATCACCGGTGGCCTGTTCGCCCTGCTGCCCGGGCGCGCCCTGGTCGCCGCCGTGCAGGACGGCCTGACCGGCTTCTACATCACCGCCGCGGCCCGTCTGCTGGAAGTGATCTACCTGGTCGCGGGCATCGTGATCGGGGTGATGGTGATCCTCTACCTGGGCGTCGGCTTCGAGGCGAACCTGCGCCCGGACGAGAGCCTGGTGGGCGTCAACTACCCGCCGGTCCAGATGGTCGCCGCGATGCTGCTGACCCTGGCCTTCGCGACGCTGCTCCAGACCGACCGTCGCACGCTGGCCCTGGTCACCGTCAACAGCGGCATCGGCTGGGCCAGCTACGGTGCGCTGGTGTACAACGCGGGCGTCAACCCGATCGCGGCGACCGGCGTGGCGGCCGGGTTGGTCGGCCTCTTCGGCCAGCTGATGGCGCGCTACCGCAACGGGTCGGCGCTGCCGTACGTGACCGCCGCGATCGGTCCGCTGATGCCCGGTTCGGCGCTCTACCTCGGGATGCTCGCCTTCGCCCAGGGGCACTCCAGCGCCGGCCTGGTGTCGGTCTTCCGGGCGGCGGCGATCGCGATGGCGCTGGCGGTCGGGGTGAACCTGGGCGGGGAGATCGCCCGGCTGTTCCTGAAACTGCCGGTCGGCGCCGAGCGCCCATCGCTCTACCCGGTCGTGCCGCGCCGGGCGGCCAAGCGCACTCGAGGGTTCTGACCGGACGTCGGGCCGGACGCCGGGCCGGTGCCGGGGCGATGCGGTCCCCGGGCCCCGGCCCCGGGCCCCGTCACGGCAGGCAGGACGCAGGACCAGGAACGAAGGTAAGACCCATGACGACACTGCTGGACGGCTACCGCGAGCACATCGTCGCCGCGCACAAGCAACCGCTGTTCCTGCTGCTGGTCGGATTCATCACCTCTTTCGTCTTCATCCGGTTCAGCGTCCGGATGATCCGCGCTCAGGTGCGCTGGTGGCCGGGCAACGTGACCCCGGGCGGCCTGCACATCCACCACATGGTGTTCGGCCTGGGCTTCCTGCTGGTCGGCGGCATCGGGGTGTTCGCCACCTACGGCGGGCACCCGTGGATCGACGTGTTCGGCCTGGCCTTCGGCATCGGCTGCGGCCTGGTGCTGGACGAGTTCGCGCTGATCCTGCACCTGGACGACGTGTACTGGAGCGAACAGGGCCGCAAATCGGTGGACGCGGTGATCTTCGGCATCCTGTTCACCTCCCTGCTGCTGGTCGGGTACGTGCCGCTCGGCGTGGTGCCCGGCGAGGAGACCAGGTGGGGCCTGATCACGATCATCTCGGTGAACTCGCTGGCCTCGGTGATCACCCTGCTCAAGGGGAAGGTGTGGACCGGCCTGCTCGGGATCATGGTCCCCGGCCTGTCCTGGATCGGGGCGATCCGGCTGGCCCGCCCGAGCAGCCCGTGGGCCCGCTGGCGGTACGCCGCGCGCCCCCGCCGCCGGGCGCGTGCGCTGCGGCGCGAGCGCCTGCTGCACCGGCGCGCGGACCGGGCCCGCACCTGGCTTTTCGACCTGATCGCCGGCGCCCCCGACAAGGTGCCCGCCAGCCACCCGGCGGCGCACCGGGTGGCCGAGCGGATGGCCGCCCGGGCCAGCGCCCACCTCGACGCGCACGCCGCCCGGGCGCTGGCCCGCCGTCAGGCCCGGCTGGCCGACCGCCGTTCGGCGGCCGCCGCCGGGACGGCCCGGGGCGCGGCGGACCCGGCGCTCGGGTCGGCCGAGGCCGGTCCGGACCGCTCCCGCCTGGCGCAGCAGCGCCGTCGTACCGTCCGGGCCGGGCGCAGCCGGGTCTTCGCGGTGGGGCCGACCGGGCTGGAGAGCCGGCCGGAGCGGCACCACCGGCTGCGCACCCACACCCGTCGGATCGGCCGGTAGTCCGGCCCTGCGCTTGGGTCCCGGTCCGTTTCCCCGTCCGGTTTCCTGCCCGCCCCGCTGTCCGGCCGGAGCCGAGGCTTGGTCAGATCATTCGATGGTCACCCGACCGGCGGAGCACTTTCCGGGCGTGAAGGCCGCCGGAATTGAGAACATGAGCATCATATGACCGTTCTGTCACGTGATGGGATGATTCATCGGATCCCCGCCGACCCCCGGGCCACCGACCGCCCGTACGCCGCGCGCCGTCCGACGCCGTCCCCTCCGGACCCGTCAGAAGGGATGTCGCGTGGCGCGCAGGATCCTGCCGACCCTCCTGTTGTCCCTCACCGCCCTGCTCGGGCTGCTCCCCGCCGCCCAGGCCGCCCCGGCCGACCCCGAACCGACGGCCGGCCGGGCCGTGAGCGAGGACCCGTACCCGACCACCGAGGAGATCGACCGGGCCCGGGCCGAGGCCGAGGGCAAGGCCTCCTCGGCCGCCGCCCTGGAGGCCGCGCTCACCGCCGCCCGCACCGAGCTGGACCGGGCCGGGCGCACCGCCGAACAGGCCGTCGAGGCCTACAACGGCGCCCGGCTCGCCCTCACCCGGGCCCGCGCCGAGGAGGCCGCCGCCGCGCAGCGCGCCGCCGCCGCCGAGACCGAGCGGGCGGCCGCCGCCGATGACGCGGCCCGGCTCGCGGCCGAGACGTACCGGCAGGGCGCGGGTGCCGAACTGTCCGCCCTCAACGCCCTGCTCGGCGCCCACGGCGCGCGCGACGCGGGCGACCGCGCCGCCGCGGTCGGCCAGGTCAGCGAGCGCACCCGGCAGATCCTGGACGCCGCCACCTCCACCGCGGCCGCCGCCCGCGGCGCCTCCGCCGCCGCCCGGGCCGCCACCGAGGCCGCCGGGAAGGCCGCCGCCGAGGTCGGCGCGGCCAAGGTCGGGGCGGAGCAGCGGCTGGCCGCCCAGCAGGACGAGGTGGCCGCCGCCGGGCGGCGCCGCGAGCAACTGCTGGCCGAGCTGGCCGCCGCCCGGAACACCACCGTCGAGCTGGAGCGCCGGCGCCGCGAGGCCCTGGAGGAGATCGCCGCCCAGGAGGCCGAGGCCGCCGCCCGCGCCGCCGCCGAGCAGGCCGCCCGGGAGGCCGAGGCCGCGGCGGCAGCGGCCGCCGCTGCTACCAGGGCCCACCCCGCACCGCCCCCCGCCCGCCCGTGGTCCGCCGAGGGCGCGGCCGCCGCCATCGCCTTCGCCAAGTCCAAGATCGGCCTGCCCTACATCTGGGGCGGCGAGGGCCCGGGCGGCTACGACTGCTCCGGACTGACGATGATGGCCTGGCGCGAGGGCGGCCGGCAGCTCAACCACTTCGCCGCCGACCAGTACGCCCAGAGCACCCCGATCGGCTACCGCCAGCTGCGCCCCGGCGACCTGGTCTTCTGGACCGACACCGGGCGTGCCGCCGACATCCACCACGTCGGGCTCTACATCGGCGACGACCAGATGATCGAGGCCCCGCGGGTCGGCATGCCGGTCAAGCAGGCCAGCCTCTGGATCATGGGGACCCCGGACTTCTACGCCCGCCCCTGACGCCCGGGCCGGCGAGTGCCGGTCAGCACCTCGACGGGGTGCGACCGGCCCCGCCCCCTCGGCGGCGGCCACGAGGACCGGGCCGAGCGCGACCAGGGCGTCCCCGGAGCCGGTTCGGCGCGAGGTCTTCGGCACCGAGGGCGTCCGGGAGGCCGAGCCGGCCGCCGCCCCACCTGGCTACCGGCCGGCCACGGCGGCCACCGCCCGACGGCTGTCGCGCAGCCGCACCACTGTCCAGCCCCAGAGCGCGGCGACCGGGAGCGACACGAGGAAGACGGCGAACGCGCCGCCGACCCGGCCGATCATCTCGGAGTCGCAGACCTCGGCCAGGTGGAAGCCGGTCGGCTGGTAGAAGGCCGGTGAGCCGCACAGCCCGTTGCCCGGAGCGAGGACCAGCCAGAGCGCCCAGAGCCACCCGGCCACGGTCAGCCCGCCGACCAGCTTCGCCGTCAGCGCCCGGCCCTCGTACTCCTTCAGCCTGCGGACGTACTCGTCCTCCATGGTTCCCCCCGAAGCGGATCGTCTGTACCTGAACCGGCACGAGGATGCCAGGCGGGCCCGCCCGGACGCCACTGTCGGTGGGGCGCGCTAGCGTGACCGCGCTAACCGGCACTGAGGAGGCGTCGTGCGACTGCGGGATGTTCGGGCGGGGGACGCGGAGGCGTACGTCCGGATGCGCTGCGACCCGGTGATGATGGCCGAACTCGGCGGCCCGTTGCCCCGGGCGCGGGTGGAGGAGCGGCTGCGCAGGGACCTGGCCCTGGTGGCCGGGGACAGCTCCTGGATCAGGATGATCGTGCCGGACGGCGCGCAGGACGGAGAGGCGGCGGGCACCGTCACGCTCTGGTCGGACCAGGAGGACGGCGAGAGCTTCTCCGAGATCGGCTGGATGGTGCTGCCCGAGTACCAGGGGCGCGGCCTCGCCAAGGCGGCGGTCCGCAGGGTGCTGGACGCCGCCGCCGAGGACGGCCGCTGGGGCGAGGTGCACGCCAACCCGGGGACCACCAACGGACCGTCCAACGGGATCTGCCGGGCGCTCGGATTCCGGCTGGTCGGCGAGCGGGACCTGGACTTCGCGGACCGCGTCCTGCGCACCAACCACTGGGTGGTGGTGCCCGGCGAGCACCACGGGTCGGGCACGGAATAATTCGGATGCCACCCCCGGAGGGCCGCCGTACGGTGACCCCATGGGCAACAGCATCGATCACACGGACGTCGACAGCGTGAGCGGGCTCCAGGTCCGGGCCGTCTCGGTGGACGAGGTGGCGGAGTGGAACCGGGCGCTCAACTTCGGCTTCCTGCGCCCCCACGTGGCCGTCGCGGAGGACCTGCGCCGCCGGCAGTGGGAGCCGGGCCGGATGCTGGCCGGCTTCGACGGCGAGCGACAGATCGCCACCTTCCGCAGCTTCGACACCGAACTGACCGTCCCCGGCGGGTCCGTCGTCACGGCCGACGCCGTCACCAACGTCACGGTGAGCTCCACCCACCGCCGGCGCGGCCTGCTCAGCGCGATGATGCGCCGGGACCTCGCGGCCGCGGCCGAGCGCGGCTGCGCGGTCGCCGTCCTGATGGCCGCCGAGTACAACATCTACGGCCGGTTCGGCTTCGGTCCGGCCACCCACGGCAGCGGCTGGAGGATCGACCTGCGCCGCACCCGCGGTCTGCGCGAGGGCCTGCTGGGCGTCCCCGGCGGCCGGATCGACTTCGTGACCATGGCGGAGCTGCGCGAGCTGGGCGCGGACCTGTACGAGCGCTGGCGGCGCACCCAGCCGGGCGCGATCGAGCGCGACGCGCTCTGGTGGGAGCGCACCAGCGGCGAAGTCCGCACGTCCGGTGACGACTTCAAGGAGCCGTTCGCCGCCGTCCACCGGGATGCCGCCGGCACGGTCACCGGCCTGGTGCTCTACCGGATCGACCCCAAGTGGGACGGTGCCTACCCCGACGGCACGCTCTCCGTGGACGAGTTCATCGCCCTAGACCTGCCCACCGCCGTCGAACTCTGGCGCCTGGTGCTGTCGGTGGACTGGGTGGCCCGGGTCGAGGTGCGCAACCTCGGCCCGGACGACCCGCTGCCGCTGCTGCTCCAGGACCCGCGCGCGGCCACCCCGCACGAGGACAACGGAGACCTCGTCTGGGTGCGGGTGCTGGACGTCGAGGCCGCGTTCCGCGCCCGCAGCTACGGCGCCCCCGGCCGGGTGGTGCTGGAGGTCGACGACAAGCTGGGCTACGCCTCCGGCCGTTGGACGCTGGAGACGGCCGAGGACGGCACCGGCCGCTGCACCCGGACCACGGACGACGCCGACCTCGCGCTCGGAGCCTCGGAGTTGGGCTCGCTCTACCTGGGCGCGGAGACGGCGTCGAGGCTGGCCGCGGCCGCCCTGGTCGGCGAGCTGCGCCCGGGGGCGGCGGCCGCCGCGGACCTGCTGCTGCGCACCCCGGTGCGGGCCTGGACGCCGACCGAGTTCTGAGCCCGTTCCAACACCAAAGGCCGGCCCGTTCGCGGGCCGGCCTCCGGTGCTGCCGCGGGCGCTACTTGACCGCCGTCTTGCCGATGGTGGGCAGGATGAAGTCCTGGATCAGGCCCTTGGCGTCGCGGACGATCGGCCGGAACACCCGGTAGCGCGAGAGGTTGATCACCCGGGCCGCCATGGGGGTGGACCGGCGGACGAACTCCCGCGTCCGCTCGGTGTCCTCGGTCCGGTCGAAGACCCAGTAGAGGACCACGATCATCAGGTACAGCCAGAGCACGTCGGGCAGGAGCTCGACCAGTTCGGCGTCCAGTTTGGGCGCCAGTTCCGAGCCCTGGAGGACGTCACGGAACAGCTCGACCGCCGTCGCCCGGGCCGGGTGGGAATCGTTGGAGAACGGGCTCAGCGAGCTGGTCGGGTCCGCAGCCGTCCGGAAGAACTGCGCGGCGAACTCGTGGTACGGCGCGGCCGTGTCGAGCCAGGAGGTCAGCGCGATCTCCAGCCGCTCGGAGAAGTCCCGGGTGTGGGACATCCGGCGCTTGGCGTCGGCCGCGTGCTCGTAGGTCATCCGGTCGTAGAACCCCTGGATCAGGAATTCCTTCGCCGAGAAGTAGTAGTACGCGTTGCCCACCGAGACGCCGGCCTCGGTGGCGATGGCGCGCATGGTGGTCTTCTCGTAGCCCCGTTCCTGGAACAGCCGCATGGCGGTCTCCAGGATGAGGGCACGGGTCGCCTCACTCTTGTCGGTCTTGGGCTGGGCCCGGCCGCCGGGCAGTGCTCCGCCCTCCGGCCCGGTCCCGCTCCCCGGGTCGGGCGCGGCCGGAGCCCCGGCCGTGCCGTTCTCGCCGTCCGTTCGGTTCGTCGCTGCCAGGTCGTCCACGAGCACGAGCCTAGCCGGAGACGACGTTCCATCCGGTGTCGGTGTTCGTGGCACCGGATGCCCCCACCGCATCCGGTGCCACGGCGACCCCCCTCATTTCGAACGCGTTCAAAAGCTGAGCGATACTGTAGATGTATCGGTTGAACATGTTCAACTCCATCTCTGTGGGAGGCTGGTCACATGATCAGTTCAGGACTGACCGTCATCCGGCGCGGCGGAGTGCAGGACGCCGAGTCCGTCGCCGAGTTGCACGCCCACAGCTGGCGCACCACCTACCGGGGGATCGTCCCCGAGGCGGGACTGGGTGACGGGATGGTCGCCCAGCGACGCGAACTGTGGGCACTGCGCCTGGACACCGACTGCGCCGACTACGGCGGGCCGGAGAACACGCCCGAACTGCTGGTCGCCGAACGAGCGGGCGCGATGGTCGGATTCATCTACCTCGTCCCGCAGCCGGACGGCGGAGTGCTGATCGACAACCTGCACGTCCGCCCCGGCCTGAACGGCGGCGGCATCGGGCGCGAGCTGCTGACCGCGGCCCGCACCCATGTCGCCGAGCGGCACCCCGGGGCCGGACTCTCCCTGGAGGTGCTGCGGGACAACACCCGCGCGATCGCCTTCTACGAGCGCGAGGGTGCCGAGCGGGTCCGGGCGCAGGAGGGCGAGTTCCCCGGAGGGTTCCTGCTGCCCGAGTACGTGTACGCCTGGCCGGCCGCGCGCGTGGCGGTCGGGTCCGACCGGGCGGAGCCGGCGGACCGGTAGGAGCCGGTCGACGGAGCGATGGAGAGGCGCAAAGGCGGATCGGTGGAAGGGGAAGGCCTGCTGGAGCAGGCCGTCAGTCGACGTCGTAGACGGTCACCGGGACGCCCCGGGTCGTCAGCCGGGCGGTGACCAGCGGTTCGATCCGGTCCCACCGCCCGCCCGCCAGGCCGCAGCCGATCCGCGGCATGTGGACCGAGGCACCGAGTCGGAGCGCGTGCTCACCGAGCGCGGCCAGTCCGGTGTCGATCGCCTCGTACCGCACCGGCACCCCGGTCGAGCGCCCCGTGCGGATGCCGCGCTGGCCGACCAGGTTGGCCACCCAGACGTGCGGATCGACCGCCACCAGTTGGACGGCGCCCAGGCCGAAGTCGTTCTTCGCCCGCTCCCGGTGCCTACGGGCCTGTCTGCGGACTCCCGCCTGCGGGGCGACGCCGGGGCACGCACCTCGCCGCGTTGTCGTCGGTCGCCAATGCTCCGCAGTGGCTCCCTCCTCCGCCTTGCGATGCACGCACCCCAACGCCGCCCCGCCCGCCCTCCGGGCGAACGACGGGAGTCCGAAGACAGGCCCGGGCCGGTACGCGGCCTCGGGCTCGGGCCAGCGTCTGGAGAGCGCGAGCACGAAGCCCTTGCCCCAGCCGCCGAGGTCGTTGCAGACGTGCGCGACCACCTTCACGCCCTTGCCCTGGGGTGTGGTGGCATCGCCTCGGACGTACGTGATTTCCCCCATGCCTCGACGTTAGAGGGTGGGACTGACAATCTGCTCGGCATTTTCCGGCGCCCCGCTCGGCGCCCCGCTCGGCGCCCCGCCCAGCACTCCGCCCGGCACTCCACCCGGCGCCCCCTCGGGCGGTGCGGCCGCCGCCGCCCCGCGCGCCGTCAGGTGCCGGCGCCCCGCCAGCGCGATCAGCAGCGCGAGCCCGGCGGCCGCGGCGGGCAGGAGGTAGCCGGTCCCCGGAGCGGCCCGCTCCGCGACCGTCCCGGCGAGTGCCGCCCCGGCCGAGATGCCGACCACGATGCCTGACACCGCCATCGCCATGCCCTCGTTGAACTGCCGCTGCGGCAGCAGCTCCTGGACCAGCGTCATCCCGGTCACCATGGTCGGCGCGGTGGCGGTGCCGGCCGCGAACAGGGCCGTTCCGAGCAGCCCGAGCCCGGCCCCGCCCAGCCCGGCGGCGAGCGGCAGCAGCAGGACCGAGGCCATCGCGGTGGCGCCGAGCAGGAACCGCGTGCCCGGTGCCCGGCGCGGGGTCAGCAGCCCGAACAGCAGCCCCGCGACGCAGGAACCGGCCGCGAACAGGGCCAGCAGCAGTCCGGCGGAGGCCTTGTGGCCGAGCGCGTCGGCGTACGCCACGGTGGTGATCTCGGTCGCGCCGAAGACCGTGCCGGTCGCCAGGAAGGTCAGCACCAGCACCCGCAGCCCGGGCACCCGCAGCGGGGAGCCGTGCCGCGGTCCGGCCGGTTCCCGCCCCTGCGCCGGGGCGGGGGGCAGCGGGGGTTCGGTGCGCCGCTGGGCGGCGAACAGCAGGGCGCCGGTGGCGCCGAGGGTCCCGGCGGTGATCAGTCCGGCCTCGGGGGCGAGCGTGGTGCAGAGCAGCATGGCGAGCACCGGGCCGGCCATGAAGCAGAGTTCGTCCAGGGCCTGTTCGAAGGAGTTGGCCAGGTGCCGGGCGGCCGGGTCGTCCCGGTACAGGTGCGCCCAGCGGGAGCGGGCCATGCCGCCGAGGTTGGGTGCCGCCGAGCCGGCCGCGGAGCAGAGGAGGAGGGTCCACTCGGGTGCGCCGAGCCGGACGCAGAGCAGCAGCCCGGTCAGCGGAACGGCGTTGTACAGCGCGGCCGGTACCGTCACCCGCGCCTGCCCGTACCGGTCCACCAGCCGTCCGATCAGCGGCATCCCGACCGCGCCGGCGACCAGTCCGGCCGCCGAGACGGCCCCGGCCAGCCCGTACGAGCCGCGCCGCTCGGAGAGCAGCACCACCAGGGCGACGCCGTTCATCGACAGCGCCAGCCGGCCGAGCAGCCCGGTCAGGGTGAAGGCGACGGCGCCGGGGGCCGCGAACAGCCGTCGGTAGGAGGTGAGGACGGCGCGCGGGGGCATCGGGCTCCTGTGAGCAGGGGGAAGGGGGGTGCTCACAGCCTGGTGCCGGTGGCGGGCGGCCGTCCAACACCTGTTTCGCCGCACTCACAACACGCTGTTGTTAATCTGCCGTCCATGCCCCGTGACCTGCACCCCCGCCTGCTCCGCGGCTTCGTCGCGACCGCCGAGACCCTGCACTTCGGCCGGGCCGCGGAGCGGCTGCACACCGCCCAGCAGGCACTCAGCCGGGACGTCCGGACCCTGGAGGGGCAGCTCGGCGAAGCACTGTTCACCCGCACCACCCGCAACGTCGAACTCACCCCGGCCGGAAGGCGGTTGCTGCCCCGGGCGCGCGGGTTCCTCGCCCTGCACGACGAGATCCTCGCCGAGGCCGCGGCCGGATCCGGGGCCGCCGCCCGGCCGCTGCTGCTCGACCTCAACAGTGACGTCACCGGCCCGGACCTCACCGCCGACCGGGTGCTCGAACGGGCCCGGGCCGCCTGGCCGGAGGGCGAACTGCTGGCCCGCTTCCACGGCGGACTGGCCGCGGCGGCCGCCGAACTGCTGGCCCACCGGCTGGACGCCTCCTTCGGCCGCTTCGCCGGGCTGCCCGCCCCGGTGCGCGGTCGACTCGTCCAGCTGCCGGTGCGGTTGGAGCGGATCTCGGTGATGATGGCGGACACCCATCCGCTGGCCGACCGCTCCGTGCTGCGCCCGGCCGAGCTGGCGGGCCACCCCGTCGACGTCTGCGCGGGCAACCCGGCGAC